>JBFWPD010000177.1:0-7735 GCA_050250175.1 Vicinamibacterales bacterium | reverse complement strand
GAGGCCTATCCTGACCGAATCTTCACAGGCGAGGTGACGTACGTCAGCGACGTCATAGAGCCCGCCACGCGTACGGCTCGCGTGCGGTGTGTCGTGTCCAATTCGGACGGGGCACTCAAGCTGGACATGTTCACAACGGTCACCATTCCGACCGCCGTCGAACGTGACGCCATTGTCGTGCCTGCTGATGCCGTGCAGCAGATCGATGGTCTCTCGGTTGTGTTCGTGCAGACGGCCGCGACTACGTTCGAGCGACGCGACGTCGAACTAGGAATGACGGTGGGAGATCGAGTCGAGATCGTTGCCGGCTTGGAGCCCGCCGAGCAGGTCGTCTCGGCGGGTAGCTTCTACTTGAAGACCGCGCTGCTGCGCGAACGAATCGGGGACGAGCATTGAGCGCGGAAAGCTTCGTGCGAGTGGAGGATCCGTGCACAAAGTGATCGATTTCGCTCTTCGCTACAAGTTCCTGGTGCTCGTGGCGACGGGACTCATCGTGGCCGCCGGTGTCTACTCGATGCTGCGCCTGCCTATCGATGCGGTGCCCGACGTCACTCCCAACCAGGTGATGGTACTGACGCAGGCGCCAGGCCTCGGTCCGGTCGAAGTCGAGCAGTTCATCACGTTTCCGGTCGAGACCGCCATGAGCGGTCTGCCGGGGATCACGGAGATCCGGTCGGTGTCGCGATTCGGCCTGTCCTCGGTCTACGTGTACTTCGAAGAAGGGATGGACCTGTACTTTGCGCGTCGGCTCGTGATGGAACGCCTACCGGAAGCTCGCGAGCTGATCCCAGAGGGTTACGGAACGCCGACGATGGGGCCAATCAGCACGGGCCTGGGCGAGATCTACCAGTTCGAAGTGCGGGGTGAAGGCTACTCGGCGATGGATCTGCGCAGCCTGCTCGACTGGGATATCGCCTTCAAACTGCGCTCCGTCCCTGGGGTTGTCGAAGTGAACTCCTATGGCGGTGAGCTGAAGACCTACGAGGTACAGCTCGATCCAGATCGCCTTGTCGCTTATAACGTGTCGCTCGACACGGTGTTCGACGCCCTCCGCGCGAACAACGCCAACACGGGTGGGGCGTACATCGAACGTGCTCAGGAGCAGTACGTGATTCGCGGTGAAGGACTCGTCGCCACGCTCGAGGACATCGACAACATCGTCGTGAGCGCCGCGCAGGACGGAACGCCCGTCTACATCCGAAATCTCGGCCGGACGGCATTCGCGCCGATGGTCCGGCAGGGAGCGGTGACACGGGACGGGCGTGGAGAAATCGTCACGGGTGTCGTCATGATGCTGATGGGCGAGAACTCCCGGGTCGTCGCTCAGCGGGTCCGTGAAGAACTCCAGAACATCCAGGCATCATTGCCAGAGGGTGTTGAGATTGACGCGTACTACGACCGGACGGATCTGGTCCAGCGCACGATTGCTACAGTTGAACGGAACCTGATCGAGGGCGGGCTCCTCGTAGTCGCCGTGTTGCTTCTCCTGCTCGGCAGCTTCAAGGGCGGTCTGATCGTCGCGGCGGCAATCCCTCTGTCGATGTTGTTTGCGTTCACCGGCATGGTGCAGGCCGGGATCTCGGGCAACTTGATGAGCCTCGGTGCGATCGACTTCGGGCTGATCGTCGATGGCTCCGTGGTGATGATTGAGAACATCGTCCGCCGGCTGCACGAGGCACGCCGGCCGGGGGTCAGCCGAGACGACGTGGTGCGTGAGGCGGGACGGGAGGTGGCGAGGCCAGTCTTCTTCGCTGTGCTGATCATCATCATCGTGTACCTGCCGCTCCTCACGCTCGAGGGCGTCGAAGGGAAGATGTTCCGGCCAATGGCCATCACCGTCGTTTTCGCGCTGGTCGGCTCGCTGTTTTTTGCGCTGACGCTGATGCCTGTGCTGGCGTCGCTTGCGTTCCGGCGACAGGTCGAAGAGCGGGAGCCGCGCGTCATCACATGGCTCAAAGCGCGGTATCGCCCTGCGCTGGCCTACTGTCTCGACAGGCCGGCGGGGACGGGCGTCGCGGCAGCCGCGGTCTTTGGCGCATCGCTGCTCTTTGTGCCGTTCATGGGCACCGAGTTCATCCCTCGCTTGGACGAAGGCGCGCTGGCTATCCAGGCGTGGCGTCTGCCGAGCGTTGCGCTCTCGGAATCGGTCAAGGGCACGACGCTCATAGAAAAGACATTGTTGGAGTTCCCGGAAGTCATCACCGTTGTTTCGCGGACCGGTCAGGCCGAAATTCCAACGGATCCTATGGGGGTCGAGACGAGCGACATTTTCGTCATTCTGAAGGAGCCCGATGAGTGGGAGACGGCCGACAACAAGGAGGAACTGGTCGCCGCGATGAACGAGGCGCTCGAGGCGAACGTGCCCGGCAACATCTTCAGCTACTCGCAGCCGATCGAGCTGCGCGTCCAGGAGATGATCGCCGGCGTGCGATCCGATCTGGCCGTGACGGTATACGGACCGGACCTCGATGAGTTGCGCCGAATTGGCGAGGATCTCGCCCGACGCGTGGCCGCCGTGCCAGGGGCCGCCGACACGAAGCTGGAACAGACAGGCGGCCTGCCGTTCCTGCGCGTTCGCATCAAGCGCGACGCCATCGCCCGCTACGGCATCAACGCCGCGCAGGTGCTCGACGTCGTCGAGACAATGGGTGGGACGGTGGTTGGGGAGGTACTCGAGGGGCAGCGCCGGTTTCCTTTGCAAGCGCGGTTCATTGCTAGCGCGCGCAAGGATCCCGAGCGGATTCAGAACCTCCGCGTGGCGGATCCGCAGGGCCGCATGATCCCGCTCTCACAGCTCGCCGATGTCTGGGTGGAAGAAGGGCCGGCGCAGATCAGCCGCGAACGGATCCAGCGGCGCATCACTGTTGAAGCAAACGTGCGGGGACGGGATCTCGGCAGCTTCGTGGCGGACATCCAGGCCGCGGTCGCGCGCGACGTTCAACTCCCGCCAGGCTACGTGGTCGAGTACGGGGGGCAGTTCGAGAACCTTGAGCGCGCGAGTCAGCGGCTGATTCTTGTCGTGCCACTCGCCCTGTTTCTCATTTTTGTGTTGCTCTACACGGCGTTCAACGCGGTCAGGCCGGCCGTGCTCATCTACTTCAACATCCCGATTGCGGCCACCGGCGGCATCCTGGCGCTGTTCCTGCGCGGCATGCCGTTCAGCATTTCGGCCGGGGTCGGCTTCATTGCGCTCTTCGGAGTGGCCGTTCTCAACGGTGTCGTCATGGTGTCGTATTTTCTTGAACTACGCGCACAGGGCAAATCGGTAGACCAAGCCGTGCGGGAGGGCGCCGAGCTCCGCATGCGCCCAGTCCTGATGACCGCGTTGGTCGCGAGCCTCGGCTTCGTGCCGATGGCCCTGGCCACGAGCGCAGGCGCCGAAGTGCAGCGGCCACTGGCGACCGTGGTCATTGGCGGGCTGATCACGTCAACGGCTCTGACCTTGCTCGTGCTGCCTACCCTATATCGCTGGTTCGAGCGAGAGCGCCCGGAGGTGGAGTTGTGATGCGCGAGGTCAAGGCCATTATTCGTCGGGATCGACTGTCAGATGTCGTACAGGCGTTGCGCGAGATTCCGCGCATGCCCGGCGTAACCGTCTCCGTTGTCCGCGGCTTTGGCCGCGGCGGATCCCAGCAGTCGACGAGCATGTCCGACCCTTTCGGGGAGGCGCAGTTCGCCAAGATCGAGACCGTCGTGCCGCTCCGCCTTGTGAAGGAGGTGACTGAAGCCATCCGCGGCGCGGCACATACGGGTCGGCCAGGTGACGGGAAGCTGTTCGTGATCCCCGTTGAGCACGTCACCCGCCTGAGCACAGGCGACGAGGACGAAGAGGCGATCTGATAGCGTCACGATGATCAGGAATGACACCCCGATGCCTGAAGCAGAGCCGGTCGTGAGTACGCTGCAATTCAAGATTCAAGGGATGGACTGCGCGGAGGAGGTGGCGGTCCTGAAACTCGCCGTTGGACCTGTCGTCGGCGGCGAGGACAAACTCGGCTTCGACATTCTCAACGGCCGGATGATGGTGTCTGGCCCGGTCGCCGCCCGATCGCGAGCGGCCATCGTGCAGGCGGTGCACGCCACGGGCATGCGGGCCGAGCCTTGGCGCGACGGCGAACACGTCGGCGACCGCTCGACTTTCTGGGAACGTCACGGACGCACGGTCACGACCGCCATCAGCGGTACGTCTCTGGCGGCTGGGTTTGTTCTGCATGCGGTACTCGCGGGAGGCGTTGGCAACGCACTCGGATCGGAAGGGCTCGGCGTCAGTCACGACGTACCGCTTCCAGTGCGGATGCTCTACACCATCGCCATTGTGGCTGGCAGCTGGTTTGTCGCGCCCAAGGCACTCTACGCGATTCGTCGAACCCGCCCGGACATGAACCTGCTCATGACGATCGCGGTTCTCGGTGCGATCGGCATAGGCGAATGGTTCGAAGCAGCAACAGTATCGTTCCTGTTCGCGCTTTCCCTCGCACTCGAGGCGTGGAGCGTCGGCCGCGCACGACGGGCGATTGAAGCGCTTATGGACCTGGCGGCGCCAGTCGCTCGTCTGTTGGAAGACGGAACCGCTCGGGAGGTGTCGCCGGACGACGTTCCAGTCGGCTCACGCCTCTTGGTCAAGCCGGGCGAGAAGATTCCCTTGGACGGCGTTGTTGTCCGCGGTATCAGCGCCGTGAACCAGGCGCCCATCACGGGAGAGAGCGTACCCGTGACGAAGGAAGTGGGATCGCAGGTCTTCGCGGGCACGATCAATGGTGACGGTGCGATAGAGCTGGAGTCCAGCAAGCCGGCGAGCGATACGACGCTGGCGCACATCATTCGCATGGTCGGCGAAGCGTCCAGTCGGCGCGCGCCCTCGGAGCAGTGGGTCGAGAAATTTGCCAGAGTGTACACACCCACCGTACTTGGGGCTGCGATTGTGGTGCTGCTGGTTCCGCCGTTGCTCTTCGGTGGGTCCTGGAGCGTCTGGGTGTATCGGGCCCTCGTATTGCTGGTGATTGGCTGTCCGTGCGCACTGGTCATTTCGACGCCAGTGACCATCGTGGCGGCGCTCGCGGCGGCCGCGAAAAACGGCGTGCTGGTCAAAGGGGGCTCGTTCGTCGAAGCGCCAGCGAGGATACGCGCGATCGCGCTCGACAAGACCGGAACACTCACACGGGGCGAACCGGAGGTACTTGAGGTCGTGCCGCTCAGCGGTCACTCCGAGGTCGAGCTGCTCCAAAGGGTCGCAGGAATGGAAGCCCACAGCGACCATCCCTTGGCGAGGGCGATAGTGCGGTACGCCGATGAGCGCAAGATCCAGCCGCTACCGGTCGAGGACTTTCAAATCATTCAAGGCAAGGGTGCCAAGGGGCGCGTTGACGGCGCGGAATACTGGATCGGCTCGCATCGGTATCTCGAGGAGCGTGAGCAGGAGACACCGGACATTCACGACCGCTTGGAGAAAATGGCGGAGGCTGGCCGCTCGGTTGTTGTCGTTGGAGACCAGCGGCATGTCTGTGGGTTGATCGCGATTGCGGACGCGGTGCGGCCGGAAGCCCGCTCGATTGTCGAGGCGTTTCGGCGAGAAGGTATCGGACACGTCGTGATGTTGACAGGCGACAACCACGCCACCGCCAAGGCGATCGCCGCACAAACTGGCGTCGAGGAAGTGCGGGCTGAGTTGCTGCCGGCCGACAAGGTCGCGGCTGTCGAAGACTTGGTGAGGCGCTATGAAGCCGTCGCAATGGTCGGAGACGGCGTGAACGATGCGCCTGCGATGGCCCGTGCGACGCTCGGCATCGCGATGGGCGCCGCCGGCAGTGACGCAGCGATCGAAACGGCCGATATCGCGCTGATGTCGGACGACCTCTCGAGGCTCCCGTGGCTCATTCGTCACTCACGACGCGCACTCACGATCATTCGTCAGAATATCGTCCTCTCGTTGGCGGTAAAGGCACTGTTCGTCGTGTTGACGCTTGTTGGATTTGCATCCCTGTGGGCAGCCATCGCCGCGGATATGGGAGTCTCGCTGCTCGTCATCGTGAATGCCTTGAGGTTGCTCGATACCAGCGGGTAGAACGTCGTAATGGCACACGACCATTCGGCAGCAGGACGGCACCGGCAGCCGCTCGTCACCACCCTGATCCTGACGTCGACCTTTCTGGTCGCAGAGGTTGTCGGCGGCTTGATGTCGGGCAGCGTGGCGCTCCTCGCCGACGCAGGGCACATGCTGACCGACGTCGGCGGCCTGGCGCTCGCGCTGTTCGCGATCTGGTTTGCTGAGCGCCCTGCCACACCTGAGCGCACGTACGGATACTACCGGGCCGAGATCCTGGCGGCAGTCACCAACGCGCTCGTGCTGGTGGGGATTTCGATCTACATCCTCTTCGAAGCGTATCGGCGATTTCAGGATCCGCCCGAAGTGGCCAGCGGGCTAATGCTCGTGGTCGCGATGATCGGGCTGGGTGTCAATCTCGTCGGCATGTTCATCCTGCGCGCTGGATCGTCGGAGAGCCTGAACCTTCGGGGCGCGTACTTCGAAGTGTTGTCGGACATGCTCAGTTCACTTGGAGTGATCGCAGCCGCTCTGATTATGTGGCTGACCGGGTGGCGATACGCGGACCCACTCGTGTCGGCTGCGATAGGTCTCTTCATCCTGCCGCGGACGTGGACGCTTCTCCGGCAGGCGGTCGGTGTGCTGCTGGAAGGCACGCCGTCTGACATCAATCTGGCGGTGCTAAGGGACGCCATCAGTGGCATCGACGGTGTCCAGGGCGTGCATGACCTACACGTCTGGTCGCTGACGTCTGGAGTGAACGCGATGAGTGCGCATGTCGTCTGCGCAGACGGCGCGCTGCGCGACGACTTGTTGAGCCGTGTTCACGAGGCTGTCCGATCAGACTTCAACGTCGATCACATAACAGTTCAAGTGGAATCCCCAGGCTGGGAAGAATCCGAAACGCATTTGTAGGGGAACTCCAATGGGCATTCGCTCATTTTCACAATCGATGCGCAGGCCGTCCCGATCCCCGTGGCCGACACGACTGGCTTGGGCTGCGTTTGTTCTGGGCTCAACGCTATTTATCGCTGTTGTGGCGAGGAATCTGCGTCGGCATGATTCACTGACCGAGTGGCGACAGACTCTGGAAGAGGCTACCGGCAGACCCGCCTGGCCCGAATGGTCACCGACGTGGCCTTCTTTACCTACGCCGCCACAGCGCCCGCATGAACTTCCACAGGATCTGCAAGGCGCCTACGCTTATGCCGCTCGTCACCAGGAGGTGTTGCAACACATCCCCTGCTATTGCGGATGTGTGCGCGAGGGCCACCGGAGCAACTTGCACTGTTTTGTCAGCAGTGTCCGGCCGGACGGTGCGCCCGTGTGGACGGATCACTCATTCAGCTGCTCCATGTGTGTGCACATCGCCCGTGAGGCGATGCTGATGACGTCCCAGGGCATACCGCTACAACAAGCGCGAGAGGAGATCGACAAGCGGTACGACGTGTTTGGTGAGGGCACACCTACACCCCTGCCTGAGAGGAACCGGGAGTGAATCAGCTCAAGATTCTTGAGCGTAGGTGCGATTGGACGGGGATAGGCATCGTCCTGCTGGCGATCGCACTGCTGGTGGTTCTCATCATCTTCGAGTCCTGACACTTCTCGTCTTGCCTTCGCTGTACGTCTGGTGGTTCGCCCGCTCCGAGCATCGATGATATCGCCTCTGTGCTGCGCTCGGGAGCGACTATGAGT
>JBFWPD010000176.1:0-7748 GCA_050250175.1 Vicinamibacterales bacterium | reverse complement strand
CACTCAGACCATTATCCTCGCGGCTGGCAACGGCTCGCGGCTGGGCAGTCATACGAGCGGGGTGCCGAAGCCTCTTGTGACCGTGGCCGACCGTCCGCTCGTCGCCCACGCACTGGAGCACGCGAAGCGGAGCGGCTGCCGCGAAGCCGTGATCGTGATCGGCTACGAGAGCGAGCGGGTGCGCTCGGCTGTTGAGGCGCTCGACACGGGGATGCAGATCCAGTTCGTCTTCAATCCTGATACGTCGGTACCGAACGGCATGTCTCTGCTTGCGGCGGCCTCTTCCGCGGCATCAGTGTTCTTCCTACAGATGGTGGATCACCTCTTCGCCGGAGAAGCCCTTCGCAAGCTGGTGACGGTGCCACTCGCGAATGGGGAAGAGGGACGGGTGCTCGTCGACCGCGACCCTCGCGAGCTCGACCTCGAGGACGCGACGAAGGTCAGGGTGAGAGGTGACCGGGTAACGGCCATTGGAAAGAATCTCGAACCGTGGGACGCCGTCGATGCCGGCTGCTTCGTCCTGACACCGGCGATCTTCGAGGCCTTGCGGCAGGTCTCCGGCGATCGAGAGCGGACGGTGTCGTCCGGCATGCGTCGCCTTGTTGAGCGCGGCTCTCTCGGTGCCGTCGATGTCGAGGGCTTGCGCTGGGTCGATCTCGACACGCCCGCCGATCACGAGACCGCCGTGCGTCTGCTGCAGCGCCGCCGCTAGGGCCGTGTTGCGCCTGGGCTGTTCCTGTCACGATCCGTTCCCCTCGAGCGCTGCCCACACACAACAGATCTTCTGGACGCTTGTCGAAGTGGCCCGACGCGGAGTCACCGTACAGCTCAACCTGCCCCTCAGTGGGGCAAGAAGGGCAGGAGGGGCGGGAAGGGCAGGAGGGGCGGGAGGGGCAGGACGGATCGATCGGGAACGACTCGGTGAGCTTGCCCGATGGTACGGTCTGCCTTCGGGCTATCTTCCTGCGTCCTTTTCTCTCGAGGAGCATCCCGCGGTCTCCGGTCCGCGCTGGCTGGCACAGGCTGCCTTCGACGTCAAGATCCCTCCGCGCCTCGCGCGACAAGAACCCGACATCGTATGGACGCGGAACGTTGCCGCCGCATTGTGGTGCACGCGCGCGGGCCTGCCGACGGTGTTCGAGACCTATCGTCCCGACATCGCCACCGGCTGGCGTTTTTCACCCTGGCGCCGCGCGGTGCTCGGCAGCCGGCACCTGCTCGGTGTGATCCATCACTCGGCGATTGCGGACGAGGCGTTCGCGCGCGCTGGCGTTCCCGGGGCACGGCGTCTGATTGCCCGCAACGGATACGCCCCCATCTGGATGGAGCCGAGGCTCGATCGTCGCGCCGCGCGAGAGATCCTCAACCTGCCGCTCGATCGCCCGCTCGTCGTGTACGCCGGCGACGTGCATCCACGCAAGGGCATCACAACGCTCCTCAGGGTGGCGACGAAGGTGCCCGATGCACTCATCCTGATTGTCGGAGCTGATGACGAGGTCAGCAGGCAGCAGCTTCAGGCCCTGGCAGATGCCGGAGCTGCTCGCAACGTACTGGTCAAGTCGCGCGTGCCGGTTGGTGAAATCGCCCCGTACCTCTACGCAGCAGACTGCCTCGTGATCCCGCCGCCGGTGGAGCCAATCGAGCGTTCGCGGACCGTGCTCCCACTCAAGGTGTTCCTGTATCTCGCCGCCGGCCGTGCCATCCTGGCGCCGCGGCGTCCTGATCTGGAGGAAGTACTCGTGCACGACCTGACGGCTCGGCTCGTGCCGCCAGGAGACCCAGGAGACCCAGGAGACCCAGGAGATGATGATGCGTGGGCCGAAGCGCTGCGCGCGATCCTGGATGACGAAAGGCTGAAGGAGCGGCTGGGGAAGAGCGCGCTCGTCGCGTCCGGGCGCTACACCTGGGCGGCCCGCGCGCAGCAGATCGTGCAGTTTCTTGGGACGCTCTCGAGCGCTAGCGCCTGACGTCGGCGCGGATCGCTGCTCCGATCTCCCGTCCGTAGAGCGAAAAGGTCACGTTGGCAATCACGATGCCGGCGGCGACGAGCGCGGGAACGAGCGAGCGGACGCCCGTGAAGCCCACCACCATGAAGATGACGGCGAAGAGATCGCGCCGCAGGAGCGCGAAGCCTCGAGCGGCGATGCGCAGCAGGACGGCCCCTGACTCGCGTGCGGCCTGATTGATGCCGCGATCGATCACGAGAAGCGGTGCGCCGCGAGCATGGACAGCAACGAACCTGAAGGCGCGCAGCAGACTCAGCGCGAGGCCGAGGCCGATCGCGGCTGTCCAGGTCACCGCGGCGATTCCCGCACCCTCCCGTACCCAGCCGATCGTGACTCCCGCGAAACAGACGATGGCAGTCAGCCGATCCACGGTGGCGTCGAATTGCGCGCCCCGGGCGGACTCCGCAAGTGTCGTTCGAGCGATCTCTCCGTCGACACCGTCGAGCACGGACGCAAGTTGAAAAAGTACGCCGGCGATCGCAAAGGGCGCCCATCCGGGCTGCATTCCGACGCCGGCTGACGCCATTCCAACGAGCAGGGCGAACCATGTCGCCTGATTCGGTGTACACCCGATCTGCAGTGCCGCATAGCTGATGGCCTGACTGATCGGGCGGTTGAATGTGCGCGAGATCCACCCGTCGGTGGGCTTGGTCGTCGCGCGGAGGAGCCGCCAGCCGGCCTCCCGCGCTGCCGCCGCCGTAGACACGTCGAACAACGCATCGCTTGCGATTCGCCGGCGCGGGAGTGAGGCCGCCGACTCGAGGTCGCGCGCGTAGGCGATGACTGCATCGGCAGGACCGGCGAGGACGGCGGGTGACCGTGTGCCCGCATCCGATGACTCGAGCCAGTGCGGCTGGTCGATCGACGGAAGCGGGAACAGGGAACCGTTGATTGCGGTGAGCGGAGGCACCAGGACCGCCAGGTCGCGGCCACGCGATGCAAGATCCTCGGACGTCGCGACGGTCGCATCATGGCGTGTGGCGACGCGTGCATTCCTGGTGGAGACCGAGAGGCCGAGCAGTCGAGCGTCGGCGCCTGGCAGCTGAACCAGCAGAACAGGATGAGGACGCGTGTGCATCGAGCGGGGAGCGCCGTAGTATACGTGACGCTTTACCCTCCGGACCTGTCACGCGACAATAAGTACTGCCTGTGTCCAAGCTCCGCGGCAGTCTCACGCGTCTTCACTCTGCGCTTCCTCATCTGGCTGCCGCCGTCGTGGCGTTGATGGTTGGCGTGCTGCCGGCGAGCGGACAAGGACGCAGCCCGGGCGTGCCGACCGAATCAGGTGGCGTCATCCAGGGCAGGGTGACGACGGTCGACGGATCCGTCCCGCTTCCCGGGGTCATTATCTCCCTCTCGTCCGAACGCTCGAACGAGGTCATCACCGCGTATACGGAAGGGGACGGCAGCTTCGTCTTCGAGGGGTTGAGCGCCGGTGCATACGTCGTGGTCGCAACACTCGACGGATTCGAGCGCCGGACTGCGACGGTTGACGTGTTGTGGAACCAGACGGCTCGCGTCGCTCTCGATCTCCGTGTCGCCGCCTCCGAGGAAGTCGAGGTGACCGCGTCCGGGAGTGCGGAACCGGCGCCCGACACGTTGATTCGTGGCGAGACGCTGACCGGGCGTGAGCTCGAACAGATTGCTCCCGGCGGCGGGCTTCAGGCCGCACTGCGCCTCTTTGTGAGCGTGATCGAAGTGCCGGGCGGAGTCAGCATCAAGGGAGGATTGCCCAGCCAGTCGACGGTGCAACTCGGCCCGGGCATGTTCGTCGATCCGGCGACCGGCTTGTCGCAGGCTCGACTGCCCGACGATGCGATCGATACGGTGCGCGTGCTGCCGAATCCGTACTCGGTGGAGTTCGGCCGCTTTGCCTCGGGCCTGGTGCTGATCGAGACACGGCGCGCGTCCGACCGGTGGCGGCTGCGGGTCAACGATCTCGATCCGACCTTCCGCACTCGCCGCGGATCCCCGTTCGACGTCGAGGGCATCGCGTCCTTCTCGCCTCGCGTCGAGTTGGGCGGGCCCTTGATCGCCGGCCGGTTGTACGTGCAGCAGTCGGCCCAGTATCGCTATCGTGCCAGTGATGTGCCGAGCCGTCCGGCAGACGAGCTGCGACGGATGCACGGGTTCAGCTCGTTCACGCGCGTGGACGCGAACCTGACGCCCCGTCACTCGCTGGTCGTCGCTGGAGGATTGTTTCCGAGCGTGTCGAAGCTGGCGACGCTCGGGACCTTCACGCCGCCCTCCGCGACCATCGATTTGCACGCGAACATCGGCACGCTTGCCGTCACCGAGCGCGCCATCTGGAGCGATGCGCTCTTCAGCGAGACTACCGTCGAGTACAACCGCTACCGATCGGACGTACGTCCGCAGCGGATCGGGCCGATGGAACTGCTGCCGGAGACCACGAGGGGACCGTTCTACAACAGGCATCGCCGGACGACGTCGACATATCAGATCATTGAAAGTCTCTCTGGCACGCTGCAGCGCGGCCGCGTGCTGCACCTGTTCAAGGCGGGACTCGACCTCGTCCACAGCCGCTACAGCGCGACGACCTCCAACCAGCCGGTGCTCGTCCGCCGCAGCGACGGGACGCTCGCGCGAAGGCTCGACTACGGGCCTGCCAACGAGCAGCAGTTCTCCAGCACCGATGTCGCGATCTTCGGGCAGGATCGCGTGCAGCCCACCGACCGCTGGTACGTCGAAGCGGGCGCGCGCCTCGATCACGATGGGGTGACCGGGCGCTGGAACGTCACACCGCGGCTCGGGTCGGCGATTCTCCTCAGCGAGGACGGCAATGCCGTGCTGCGGAGCGGGTACGGCGTCTTCTTCGAGCGAACGCCCTCGGCGGCCGGTGTGTTCGAGCAGTACATCCCGTACACGGATGCACGGTTCGCCACCGACGGTGTGACGCCGATTTCGGCCACCGTGCCGTTCACCTATGTGCGCTCGCCCGACCTCCGGACATCGAGGAGCCTCACCTGGGATGTTGCGTACGATCATCGGCTCAGCGAGAAGTGGGCGATTCACGTCGGCGCCATCGATCGCCGCGGCCGGCACGAACTGATCGTCAATCCGGTCGTCGTCGCCGGCCAGGGCGAACTTCGTCTCGACAGCTCCGGCAGCTCCAGCTATCGTGAGATAGAGGCAGGGCTGCACTTCACGCAGGGCACGTTGCTGGACCTCAACGTCTCGTACGTCCGGTCTTCTGCGCGCGCCGATCTCAATGCGTTCACGACGTTCTTCGATGCGATCAGGCGGCCCGTCTTCGGTGAGAATGCCTACGCGCCGGCGGTCTCCGATGCGCCGCATCGCCTGCTGGCACGCTGGCGCGCGATGCCGACACCACGATGGTTGCTCGTCGGCATCTTCGACTGGCGGACCGGTCTTCCGTATTCAGTGACGGATGGCGAGCTGGACTTCGTGGGAGAACGCAACACCCGGCGGTTCCCGTCGTACAAGCGCGCGGAGATCGGCGTCGAGCGGCGGTTTCGCATTTTTCGCTTCGAGCCGTGGATTGGAGTGCGTGTCACCAACGCGTTCAATGCGTTCCTGCCTTCTGACGTCCAGGCGAACATCGAGTCGCCGGCGTTCGGAACGTTCTACAACTCCGAGTACCGCCAGTTCCGGATTCAGGTTCGCTTCGCCCGCTGATTTCGCATGCTGCGCGTAGTGAGCTCGGCGTCCTGTGCGGCGCGCCTGGGTGCCGCCCGGGCGTTTCTCGCAGGCCGCCCGCCATCAGCCGAGCTCCTCATCGTCGGCGCCTCCCGCGGTGCGGCCGACGATTTCGTCAGACTGGTCGCAAGTGAGACCGGGGCGACGTTCGGCCTGACGCGGTTCAGTCTGCTCGAACTGGCCGCCCGCGTGGCCGCACTCCGGCTCGGCGGCGCGGGGCAGACGCCGACCACGTTCGGCGGGGCCGAAGCGACTGCCGCCCGGGCGGTGTTCGATCTCACGGCGACCGGAGACCTCGAGTACTTCGGTCCGGTCGCCGGCATGCCGGGGTTTCCGCGGGCTCTCGCCAGGACGCTGCACGAGTTGCGTCTGGCTGGCATTCAGCCCGGCCAGCTGACGGGCGGGAGCGCGCAGCGAGATATCGGACGTCTGCTGGCGAGGGTCGAAGACGAGTGCGATCGCGCGTCGCTCGCGGATCGCGCCGCACTGCTTCGCATCGCGGCCGACGCGTGCGGCGACCCCGGGACGCGGTGGGCCGGTCTGCCGCTCGTGCTGCTCGATGTTCCGCTCGATTCGCGTGCGGAACGCGAGTTCGTGTTCGCGCTTCTCGAGCGTGCTCCCGAGGCACTTGCAACCGTGCCGGACGACGATGTGCGGGCACTCGAGGCACTCGGCAACGTGCGCGGAGCAACCGTTGAACATGCAGCGGAAGTCGCTCGACGCGAGTCGGATCTTGCGCACCTGCGACGATACGTGTTCTCGGAGGCGCAGCCTCCGGTCCGCACGGTGGCCGGAGACGTCAGGTTGTTCTCGGCGCCAGGCGAGGGACGCGAAGCGGTCGAGATCGTGCGGCGAGTGCTCGATGAAGCTGCGCGCGGTGTGAAGTTCGACGAGATGGCCGTCCTGCTGCGAGCGCCGCAGCACTACCAGGGCCTGCTCGAGCATGCGTGCGATCGGGGAGGCGTCCCGGCGTACTTCGATCGGGGGACCAGCCGTCCCGATCCCTCAGGGCGGGCCCTGATCGCGCTGCTCTCCTGCGCTGTTGAAGGCCTCTCGGCCAGACGGTTCGACGAATACCTCTCACTGGGACAGGTTCCGCTCGTGGGGGCGGGAAGGGCAGGAGGGGCGGGAGGGGCGGGAGGGGCGGGAGGGGAGGCCGACAGGGTCGAGCTTGTTCTGCCTCGCGGCGAAGAGTTTCCGGAACGACAGGCAGACGAGGGTCTGGACGCCACGGAAGTTCCCGATACTCGCGAGCCGGGTGAGCCCTCACTCGATTCCGACGAGGAGGCTGTCGTCGCGGGCACGCTTCGAGCGCCCTGGAAGTGGGAAGAGCTCGTTGTCGAGTCCGCAGTGGTGGGCGGGCGCAGCCGGTCGCAGGGACGGCAGCGATGGCGCCGCCGGCTCGCGGGTCTCGCGGCGGACTACAAGTTCCGCATTGCCGAACTGGCGCGCGAGGAACCGGAGTCGCCCCGGTTGTCTCGATTGAAGCGCGACGTCAGGAACCTCGAACATCTTCGGGAATTCGCGCTTCCCATCATCGACGTCCTTGCAGACTGGCCGCACGAGGCTGCATGGGGCGAGTGGATTGCCTTGTTCAGCTCACTCGCGGAGGCTGCCTTGCGCAAGCCCCAGCGAGTGCTCGAAACGCTCGCCGAGCTCCGGCCGATGGCGGCGGTCGGGCCGGTCGGCCTGGAGGAGGCGCGCGACGTCCTTCACGCGAGGCTCATCTCGCTCGACCGCGATCCCCCGGCCCGCCGGTATGGGCGTCTGTTCGTCGGGACTCCGCATCAGGCTCGCGGCCGCAGCTTCCGTGTCGTCTTCGTGCCCGGCCTTGCGGAGCGGATCGTGCCGCAGCGTCCGCGCGAGGATCCGCTGCTTCTCGACCAGCGCAGAAGCGCGCTGAGCCCGGATCTGATGAACCAGGACGAGCGGGCGAGAGCCGAGCGACTGCTGTTTGAAGCTGGGGATTGGCGCCGCGAGCGAACGTCTGTACCTGTCGTATCCCCGTCTCGAGGTAGCCGAATCGCGCGCCCGGGTCCCGTCGTTCTATGCGCTCGACGTCAT
>JBFWPD010000175.1:0-7752 GCA_050250175.1 Vicinamibacterales bacterium | reverse complement strand
CTGGAACCCACGGCGGCGATAAGAGAGCTCCCTGCCAACGAAGAGTACAAGAAGGAGGCGACGGCAGGACAGCGAGTGGCTAGTGAGATTAGAGCGGTGCTCGCACTACTCGGCGTCTCCCTTCTGGCGTTCGGTTGCGCGTCTTTGTACGTGTCTCTGGTGCGAGACAGCGCGCGAGAGATCGCCATCAGGATGGCATTGGGAGCTGATGCGGCGCGCCTGTTTCGACGAATGCTCGCGCACGGCCTCTGTCTGGGGGTGCTCGGTGGACTCCTTGGTCTGGTCGGCGGATGGCTGGTGGCGCGTCAGATTGCCGATCAGCTGTATGAGACCTCGACGACCGAGCCTGCGGTCCTGATGGGCGCCCCGGGGCTTGTGGCCGTCATCGTACTAGTGGCGCTTGCGGTTCCGGCGGCGGCCGCCGTCCGAAGGAACCCACTGCAGCATCTCCGGAGAGAGTAGCTAGCGAGCAAGCCGAATCCCTCCGCTCGAGACGTATCCCGACCGTGCCTACCGCCCGGCTGCTGAGTGTTTCGCGTGCGCGTCAATCGAGACGACATTTGTAGACACTTCAAAGACCGAAACTTCTTGCCAGTGCGAAAGCTCATCCATAGACTCCGGCCAGGAAGCATGCGCCGCAGGCGCGCTGGTGCCTGCGGCTGGATGTGCTTCGGTCCAGGAGCAGACGCACGACGAGGAGAGAGCCGATGAACGCGCGAACTGGAACTGGCCTGCTGTCGATCGCGATGGTCAGTGTGTTTGTCTGCAGCGTCCGCGCACAACAAGCTGAGAGCCAGGAAGGCGAGCCGCCGGCTATCGAGAGCCGGGTGCTCGCAACCAACAGGACGTCCACCTTGGAGGAGGAGCTCAATGAAGCCGCCGAAGCGGGCTTCCGTCTTGCCGCGCTCATGGGAGGCGAGACGGCCATTGGCGGCAACGAAGTCGTGGCAGTTGTCACCAGGAATGCTGAGAGCACTGCACAGTACAACTACAGACTGCTCGCGACCAATCGCACATCAACCATGGCCGAGGAGTTGCGTGAGGCCGCGGACGTTGGGTTCGAGTACAAGGGCCAAACGATCTTCAAGACCATGTTTGGCGGGCAGGAAGTTGTCGTCATTCTGGAGCGGAACCGCGAGAGCACAACCCGAGGCGACTATCGCCTGCTGGCAACATCGAGAACGTCGACCCTCGAGAAAGAGCTGCTCGACGCTGGGGCGTCCGGCTACGTGATTGTGGGGATGACGGTTGCGCAAACCGCCATGGGTGGCAGGGAACTCGTCGCGATCGTGAGACGAGATGCGCAGTGACCTCAGGGGCGAGAAGCGCCCCGTGACCTTGCATGTGAGGACAGGTTGTTGTCTAGGGATACTCAGCCTCTTGCCGCTGTGGGCCATCGCGCAGCCGGCAGCGACTGAAGCGGATTACGTGTCATGGTCACGCCGCGAGGCTCAGGCGATTGTGCGAGACGCACGCGTCACTGGGCGCGTCGGGAGCATGTTTGCTGCTCGTGGCCTCAACACAGAGCGCGCCGTGAACTACAGATTGCGCGCCACTTGGTTGACGCCGGAGGTCATTCGAGCGACGGCCCGTCTCATTCAGCTGGACGAGCGACTGACCAATGCGCAGACTGCGTCGTTGGTTGATGAGGCGATGGCGACCCAGGGCACTGTTGTGCTGATTGAGCTGGACCCGAACGAAGGCTCCGGCGTGCTGCCACTCGAGTGGTTGGCCACGCTTGGGCCGCGACGTCGCGAGGGCGCGATTGTCCGTGGAGCGTCTGTGCCGTCGCTCAAGACCGTGCGGGCGCTCTCTGGCGGCTTCCGTCGCGACTACGCCTACGACATCTTCTGGATGGTCTTTCCTCTGCGCGATGAGAATGGTCAGCCGCTCTTCGGGATCGCAGACGAGGACGCCGAGTTGACCGTCCGAATCCACAGTCAGGAAGAACAGGTATCGTGGTCGATACCTGAGGGCGTCGTTCCGAAGCCGTGATGAGCGCTCGAGTCTGAGGGCCGGTTTAGACAGCAGCCCTCACGCGAGACCGCATCGAATGGCTAGTCTGCGCGAAGCGCCAGGAGCGGATCGATCTTCGTCGCGCGTCGCGCGGGCAGAATCGTGGCGACAAGGGTTGTAGCGATCAGGACCGCTCCCGTGATAGCGAACGTCAACGGATCGGTGGGCGCCGTTCTGACAAGTATCGGTTCGAGTAGCCGTCCGACGACAATGGCGCCCGCGAGACCCGCCAGCAGGCCGACGACCATCTCGAGAACCGCGCGACGGGTGAACAGCCAGACAATGTGCTCGGTCTGGGCTCCAAGCGCCACACGCACGCCAATCTCCTGCCTGCGCTGGCTCACGCCGTAGGCAGTCACCGCGTACACGCCTAGAGACGCGAGCAGTAACGCGATGCCGGCGAGAAGCGCAAAGGCAAAGCCGAGCGTGCTCTGGCGCCAACGTCCCGTGACCAGAAGTTCGTCGAGCGTTCGCAGATAGTAGCCGGGCAGATCGTGATCGACGTCCTGAACGGCCCTTCGGAGCATCGACACGACGGCTGCTCGGTCATCCTCGGCGCGCGCAATGATTGAGACGAATCGGTGCGGCGCCGGCTCCCCGCGCACCGCCGCATACACGACCGGCTCCGGCGCTCCCAGGAAGATCATTTGCGGCACGGTCGGCGCGACGCCGACGATCGTGAACCACGGGCGTGGAGCATTGGGTGCAGCCACGTTCGTGAGTTGAATGCGCTGTCCCAGCGGATCGCTATTCGGGAGGAACAGCCTGACGAAACGCTCGTTGACTATGACGGCCTCACGACCAGGAGCGCCGTCATCAGGCGTGAAGTCGCGGCCGCGGATCAGCCGAAGTCGCAGAGTCTCCCAGTAGCGAGGGCCGATGTAGAGGTAGGCGACGGTGGGAGGGCGGTCGTCAGCCGCGATGGTGCGTCCCTCAATGGCGAGTTGGCGTTGGCCGTTGATGACCGTCATCATCGGGATGTCGCTTGCCACCGTCACCGAGGAGAAGGCGCCTGTGGCGCTGAGGCGTTCATCGACTTCGCGAATGAACTCCTTTCGATCAGCCGGTTGCCCGTACTTCTCCGTGCCAAGAGCCACTTGCATCGTGATCAGGTTGGACGAATCAACAACGCTTCCGTCGCGGTACAGGACGAGAATGCTGCGTACGAGAAGGCCGGCGCCGGCGAGCAACGCCACCGTGAGGGCGATTTGGCCGGCGACAAGCGCGTGCGTGTATCGGCGAGCGCGCAGGCCGCCGGTTGTGCCGCGTCCCCCATCCTCCAGCGTGCTGTTCCCGGTGCTCGAGACGTGCAGGGCGGGCGCGAGCCCGAATAGCCCTGTGGCGCCGAGACAGGTCACAACCAGGAACACGTAGACGTGACCGTCGATTGAGAACCGCCGCCACGATAGCATCGGTCCGTCACCTACCGCCCCAAACTGTTCAAGCGAGGCGCCCAGCACGTTGACTCCGACAAGTGCCAACCCCAAGCCGACCGCTCCCGCAACAGTCGCCAAGAGAAGGCCTTCGACCAGTCCCGGATTGGCTCGAGCCGCACGGAGATCCCCTGGTTGGTGGCTGGGAAGTCGCGCGCGAGACGGGTGGCAATTGCATCCATGTCCGCCTGCGCCTGCGCGAGACTGACACCATCGTCGAGCCGCCCCCACGCGTGGACGAGGGCGCCGCGGCTGCCGCGTCTGGCGGCAATAGTCTCCTCTGGGCCGGAAAGCTGCGCGCTCGGCATCCAGGCCTCGGAGACAAACGGAAAGTGGAAGCCGTCGGGCATGACGCCCACGATGGCGGTTGACACGTCGTTGACGCGTACGGCTTGTCCAATTACTCCGGGATCGCCTGCATATCGGCCTTGCCAGAGCGAGTAAGCGATGACTGCAACGCCTGGCGCCCCGGCGCGATTGTCATCGAAGTGCAACGCTCGACCCAGGATCGGCGCGCGTCCAACCATCTCGAACATCTCTGGTGAGATGTACGAGCCGTACACCCGCTGCGGCGCCAGCGTGTCGTCGGCGATGTTCATCGGCAATTCGCCGGACACGATCACGTGTGAGAGCGTTCGGCTCGCATCTTGCCAGTCGCGAGTGTCCGCGTAAGAGACGCCGAGCATGGTGCCGCGCCCGTCGAGGGTACGGAAGAAAACGAGTCGGTCAGGATTGGCAAACGGCAGATCTCCCAGGATCGCGCCGTTCACGAACGTGAACGCCGTCGTCGTCGCCCCAAGCCCGAGAGCCAGGGTCAGAATGGCGGCCGCCGAAAAGAGTGGATTCCGCTGGAGCATACGCAGCGCGTATCGGAGATCCAGTGACGCGTCCTGCAGCCAGGGCCAGATCCATGCGTCTCGTGTCTGATTCTTCAACACGCCGACATTGCCGAACTGCAGTCTCGCCAGCGTGCGAGCTTGTTCGGCTGATGCCCCTCCATTTCGCTGTTCCTCTTCGCGCATTGCGAGATGGAACGCGAGTTCCTCGTCCAACTCTCGTTCGAGCCGACGTCGACACAGAAGGGCGAGAAGCCGGTGACCGAGCTCCGCGAGCCACGTCATGGCACCTCCTACGATTCGGACATCACCCGCGCGATTGCGCCCGCGACGCGACTCCACGAGGCGGTTTCGCGCTCGAGCGCCCGTCGGCCAGCAGCCGTCAGGCTGTAATACTTGGCGCGGCGGTTGTTGCCGGAGACTCCCCAGCGTGAGCGCAGCAGGCCGCGCACCTCCAAGCGGTGGAGAGCGGGGTAGAGCGCACCCTCTTCCACGTGGAGCACGTCCTGCGAGATCCGGAGGATCGACTGGGCGATGGCATAGCCATGCATGGCATCACCCCTGCTGATCGTCTTGAGGATCAGCATGTCGAGGGTGCCTGGGACGAGCTCTCGATCGCCAAGGTCCTTACCCATAAACAAATCAGGGGAAGATCCTGCGCTCCGACCTGCCGGTTGTCAAGAGAAGAGGGGGAGCCCTCCATTCGCGGCCACGGCCGTCCCCGGTCTCTCCTTGACGTACTAGGAGTGTCAGCGGTAGTGTCCTAGCCATCCTAGGAGGGTGCGTGGCTGACTCGAGCGGGCTGTTGCAGGGGACTTTGGACCTCCTGATCCTCAAGACCATCTCACTCGGCCCCCTGCACGGGTACGCCGTTCTCTTGCGCATTCAACAGATGTCGCACGACCGTCTTCGTGTGCAGCAGGGCTCCCTGTATCCCGCGCTCTATCGGCTGGAGCATCAAGGCCTGATCACCTCTTCGTGGGGCGAATCAGAGAACCGGCGCAGGGCGAAGTTCTACCAGTTGACCGTTGCCGGCCGGCGTCGACTGAAGGAGGAAGTGAGCTACTGGCAGCGCCTCTCGACCGCCATAGGCATGGTCCTCGATGCGAAGTCTGAGGACGTATGACGGCACTACATCAGCTCCGCTCGTTCATCCGTGCATTCTTCCTGCGGGCTCGCACGGAGCGGGAGATGGACGCGGAGCTGCAGTTCCATGTCGAAGCGCGTGCAGAGGATCTCGCCGCTACGGGACTGGACCGTGCGTCTGCTGCTCATCGGGCTCGCAGAGAAATGGGAGATCCCGCGCGATGGAAAGAACTGGGGCGTGAAGCGTTGGGACTGGGCCTCGTTGATCGCTTCGGCACCGATGTGCGTCAGGGAGTGCGCCTGCTGGTTCGCCACCCTGGTTTCTCCGTGCTGGCGATTCTCACGATGGCCCTGGGAATTGGTGCGACGACCGTGCTCTTCAGCCTGGCCTACGGCGTGCTGTTCAAACCGCTGACGTGGGCAGACGCGGACCGGCTCGTCCGTGTCACGGAAACCAGAGGGGCGCGTACGCCTCGCGTCGCTGGAACAGTAACCAACGCCACCTTCCGGGCATGGAGCGACCGTCCCTCGACCATCGAGGACATCGGTGGGTGGCTGACGCAAACCGCGACGCTGACCGGTGCGGGCGATCCCGTACGCGTGCCCATCAATCCGATCACGACGAACCTGTTCGCAATGCTCAGGGCCCAGCCGCTGATTGGACGACTGTTTCGCGACGAAGACGGTCGCCGCGGTGGGCCGAATCTGGTGATTCTTTCTCATGGGCTCTGGCAGGAGCGATTCGGCGGGCAACGCGAGGTCCTGTTGCAAGTCGTCCAGCTCAATGGCCGGCCCTACGAGATCGTCGGCGTGATGCCGTCTGACTTTGTCTTTCCGGACCGGGAGACGCGTGCGTGGACCGCATGGACTGTGCCTGCGGTGACCACACCGGAGGGCTATAAGGTCGGCGTGATCTTTCGTGCGCTGGCACGGCTGCGCGACGGCTCGACGCCGGAGCAGGCCGCCGCCGAGGCCACGGCCCGCGCTCGTAGCGGTGAATACATGGGGCAGGCGGCCGTGGCGTTGTTCGGTGCCGTGGGGCCAATCGAGGTCATCGCCAGGAGAGAGCTCGAGGCGCAGACCGCCGATGTTCGGCCTGCAGTCCTCATCCTCCTTGCGGCCGTCTGTCTCTTGCTCGTGGTATCGACCGCGAACGTCGCCAACCTTCAGCTGGCACGCGCGACGGGCCGGCGGCGAGAGATGGCGGTGCGCGCCGCCATCGGCGCGGGACACGGTCGTCTTGCGCGCCAGCTGCTGATTGAGAACCTCGTGGTGGGGCTGTCAGGAGGAGCCGCTGGTGTCGCCCTCGCTGCAGCCCTTCAGCAACTGCTCCCCACGGTACTGCCAGCGGGCTTCCCCCGTCTCGACGCCGTGGCCATTGATGTTCGCGTGTTGTTGTTTGCACTGGCGATCTCGCTCGGCGCCAGTGCGTTCTACGCACTGCTCCCTGCTCGTCACGCCAGGCGCGTGCGCCTGGCCGAGAGCCTCTCGGAACATCGTGTCGCACCGGCCGGAGGAGGGGAGCACAGCTCGTTCACGCGCACTCGCAGCCTGATCATGGCAGGACAGATCGCGATCGCGTGCGTTCTGCTTGTCGGCGCCTCGTTGCTTGCGCGCAGCTTCTTCTCCCTGCTGCAGGCCGACCGCGGCTACGACCCGGTCAACGTGCTCTCCTGGCGGTTGCCGCTCCCTCCCGACTACCCCGCGGAGCGGCGTAATCAAGTAGCCGAAGCTGTGCTGGAACGCCTGCGGGCGGTTCCCGGGGTGGCGTACGCCGCGTACGGGACAGCGCTGCCGTTTTTGTCGTTCGGTGGCTTCACCGCCTTCACGATGCCATCGCCGCAAGACCCGGCGGTCGCCGTCAACGTCGAAGCCGCGCAGCGTGTTGTGAGCCCTGACTATTTCGCCGCCATGCGCCTGCAGCTTGTGGCGGGTCGCACTCTCACTGACCGCGACACGCAACAGACACCACCCGCAGTCGTCGTGAATGAGACGTTTGCTCGCCAGTATCTTGGGGACAGCCCGATTGGCATCCTCATCCCTCAACGTGGACCCCGGGCCGGAGGGATTCGCTTTCCGGACGCGGACGCAGACTGGGAGGTGGTGGGGGTCGTCAAAGACATGCGGCAGGATATAAAAGCCCCGACGCAGCCGGAGCTGTTTGCATCGATCAGGCAGATCACCATCGACAGCACGAACCTGGGATTCGATCCAATCTTCGTCATGCGGACGGAGCTGGATCCGATCGGCTACGTGCCGATGCTGCAATCACTGCTGGCAGCAGAAGCACCAGAGCTTGCCGTCGATTCCGTCATGACGTTGGAAGATCGCGTGATGAACAGTCTGGCAGGGTCGCGGTTGTACACACTGGTCCTGGCGTG
>JBFWPD010000174.1:0-7796 GCA_050250175.1 Vicinamibacterales bacterium | reverse complement strand
CTGTTGCTGTGCGTTGCTCTGGTGTCTTTCTCGTGCGCGGAGAGTAGCCTTCCCGTCGGACCGAGTCCGGACAGCCAGCCGGTGGTCAGGGAAATACTCAGCCAGACCGAGAATCCTCCGGGCGCGCCCAACCGTCGTCTCACGCTCGTCCGCTACACGATTGCGCCCGGTGCCGAGCTCGTCCCGCACATTCATCCGGGCGTGCAGATGGCGTCCATCGTCTCCGGCACGTTGACGTATCGCGTGCTATCCGGAACCGCGACAATCCATCGTCAGGTGGCTGCGAGCGGTGTGCCTGCGTCGGTGGAAAATGTCGTGGGTCCTGCGGACACGGAGCTTCGGCCGGGCGATACGATCATCGAAGAGGAGTCCATGGTGCACTTCGGCTCGAACCGGACATCCGGGCCGATCGTGATTCTGGCCACCCTCATCACCGACCCTGGTGCGGAGCTCTCGGTCCCGGTTTCCAAGGAGGCCCAGTGAAAATCAGACTTTGCCGTACCCGTTCCCGAGATACCCGTGAGTGACATCAGCACCGTTCGATCCGGTGTCGGTGGCTGGCGGCCTGTCCACGCTGAACAGGGCCGAGAGATTCACCACGAAACACACGAAAATGGGAAAGGCCAGTTAGATCCTTCGCGAGCTTCGTGAGTTCGTGGTGCCGCCACGGGACGTCGCCGAAGGGCCAGGTCCTTGTTCAGCCAGTACGGTCCACTGGTGATGGAAGAGCGGAAGATGAGCACAAGCAGGGCGACCATCACGCTGCACGTGGTGTCAAGTCTCGACGGCTTCATCGCCAGGCACGACAACAGCGTCTCGTGGCTCGAGAGTCCCGCTGATGCCTACGAGAAGGGTGTTTCGGAAGACAGCACAGGGGAGGGGCTCGAGGCCATCGACTGCTTCGTGTTGGGATCCCGGACCTATGAACATGCGCTGGAGCTCGGCTGGCCGTATGGCGACACTCCGACCGTCGTTCTCACGCACCGCGAGCTGCCGTCCACGAGGAAGAGCGTCGAATTCTACTCGGGCGATCTGAAGCGCCTCGTCGACGAGACGCTCGCGCCCAGATATCGGACCGCCTGGCTCGTCGGCGGAGCGATGTTGTGTCAGGACTTTCTCAGGCTTGGCCTGGTGGACGAGATCAGGCTGTCGATTGCGCCAGTTCTCCTGGGAGACGGCCTGTCGCTCTTCGGCAGCTCGAACCCAGAGTCGAGATGGCGCTTGAAGGACGTTGTCGCCTACAAGACCGGCTTTGTCGAGTTGTGCTATCAGCGCCGTCACTCAACTGAATCAGAGCCCACATGAATCGGCTCAAAGCCAGGGGAATGCTGCTGTTCTATGGTGCCGTCAGGCGGGATCCCGCGATAGACGGCTGGATGAAAGAGCAGAAGCCCGAGTTGCGCTCGATCGCGCAGCGATGGTTTGATGCGATGCGCGCGTGCGGAGACGACGTCCGGGAGCTCCTGCACGACGGCCATCCGACCGTCTGTATCGACGACGCGGCGTTCGGGTACGTCAATGCGTTTACGTCGCACGTGAACGTCGGGTTCTTCCATGGCGCCGAGCTTCCGGATCCCGCACGGTTGATGGAGGGCACCGGCAGGCGCATGCGGCACGTGAAGCTCAGGCCTGGAGCAGCGATGGACTCCGCTGCGCTCTCGATGCTGATCGAGCACGCATACGCAGACATCAAGGTCCGGCTCTCTGACTAGATACTGGGGATACGAGCGGACACAGAGGTATAAATGGTAAAGGGACTTGGCACGGTCATCTACCACGTGACAGACGTGGCCAGGGCAAAGGCGTGGTACGCGCGGGCGTTCCAGCAGAATCCGTATTTCGATCAGCCGTTCTACGTGGGATTCGACATCGCGGGATACGAGCTGGGACTGAATCCGAGCCAGTCGGTCGTGACGTCAGGACGCGGCGGCAGCGTAGCGTACTGGCGCGTTCCTGCAATCGACGATGCGATCCGGCATTTTGTCGCTGAAGGCGCGGACCTTGTCACGCCGGCGCAGGATGTCGGCGAAGGCATCAAGGTTGCCACGGTCGCCGATCCGTTCGGCAACCTGATCGGTCTCATCGAGAACCCCCACTTCAAGCTGCCTCCCACGTTCTGATCCTTCAGCCGCACTGGTGGCGGCTTCAAAGGCTAGGGGGCAGCAGCTAGCTGAGGTTGCCCAGGAGAGTGCAAATGAACGAGCGTGGACGCAGTCGCGTGGTTCGTTTTGCCGAAACACAGCGCCGTATCCCCGGACCCACCGGAGAGCATGCGGTAAGTGTTCTCAGTCGTGGAACGGTCGACGTGGCTCTGTCGAGCCCGCCTGCGCCGGTATCGCAGGCTCCGCACACACAGGATGAGATCTACGTCGTGGTTCGCGGTCGCGGCGTGCTGATGCACGGTGGCAGACGGGATGCGGTAGCCGAAGGCGATCTGCTGTTTGTCGCCGCCGGAATCGAGCATCAGTTCGAGGAAGTCCGCGACGGGTTCACCGTGTGGCGAATCTTCTATGGGAGGCAGGGTGGCGAGATCACGTGATGCAGATAGCGTCGAGAGGAAGGCAACCGTACGGTAAGCGCGACGGTAGTGTGGGAGTTACTTCATTCGATCCTGGCGACGACTACATCGACATCTGGTTCCGCGACGAGACGACACCGTATCGCTACTCATACGCTCGCGCAGGAAGGCTCGTCGTCGAGCAGATGAAGTGGCTGGCTGCCTCGGGGCGCGGGCTCACTACGTACATCAATCGGAACGCCCACGATCTCCACGACCGGTGATTGGCGTCATGTCCGCCGACTCCCACCGCGCCGACTTCGACCTCGACCGCTTCGTGCGTGCGCAGCAGGCCGTCTATCAGCAGGCGCTCGCCGAGATACGCAGGGGCAGCAAACGGTCGCACTGGATGTGGTTCGTCTTCCCGCAGTACGAGGGCCTTGGGTTCAGTGCCATGTCGAAGACCTACGCGATCAAGAGCCCGGATGAAGCACGAGCGTACCTGGCGCACGCGGTACTGGGTGCGAGGCTGTACGAGTGTTGCGAGGCGGCACTGGCCCTCCAGGCAGGGAACGCGACTGAGGTGTTCGGATCCCCGGACGACCTGAAGCTCCGATCCTGCGCAACGCTGTTTGCCGCCGTATCGCCGCCGGGGTCTGCCTTCGAGAAGATCCTGGAGAAGTACTTTCACGGCGAGCGCGACGATCGGACTGTTCGCCTGTTGGGTGCAGGCGGCGCCGGTTCAGGAGACGCACCAGCCTGAGAGGCTGCAACTGCAATAGGCCTCGATCATGAAGCAGTGGATCCGGTCCGCGATCGTTCTGCTCGCAATCCTCGGCCTCGGACGCTCCGAGGTCAGCTCGTCACAGGTCCCGGCGTCAGACGACGTGGACCAGGCGTTCCAGGAGTTCTGGGCCGCGAGGAACGTCGCCGAAGCAGCCGCGGCGGCGGACGCCATCACACGATCAGGCGTGACGCTGGACGACGCCCTTCGTCGGCTGCAGGCAGGGCGGGCGTTCACCACAGATGTCCCGCGCGGGCTCGTCACGCTGCAGCACAACCTGCAGAACGAAGGGTTCGGGTACAGCCTCGACGTGCCGCAGGACTACGACCCGGCCAGGAAGTATCAGGTGCGGTTCCAGCTGCACGGCGGACTCGCAAGGCGAACGTCGAGCAATGGAGACAGTCAGGTCCGCAATCTCCCGGGCGTCGATCAGATTTACGTGTATCCAAATGCCTGGATGGGCGCCCCCTGGTGGAGCAACCGCCAGGTGCTGAACCTGCGCGTCATCCTCGACAGGCTGAAGCGCACTTACAACATCGATGAGAACCGCGTCGTTCTCGCGGGCATCTCGGACGGGGGCACCGGGACCTACTACTACGCGATGCGGGATACGACGCCCTTTGCCAGCTTCCTGTCGTTGAACGGGTCGATGCTCGTGCTCAGCAATCCCGCGATGGGCGTCGCCGGCGATTCGTTTCTCAACAACTTGTTGAACAAGCCCTATCTCGTCGTCAACGGGTGGAAGGATCCGCAATACCCGCCGATCGCCGTCGAACCTGTGTTCGATCACCTGAAGCAGGGCGGAGTGGAGATCGTGCACCTTCCGCAGAAGGAGGCCGCGCACAACGTCTCCTGGTGGCCTGACGTCCGAGAGCGGTTCGAAGACTTCGTGCGATCGCATCCGCGCGATCCGCATCCGGCGAGGCTGACATGGGGGACGGATCTCAAGGCGACGCCACGAAGGGCGCATTGGCTCATGATCGACGAGCTGCGCGACGGCGATGCGCGAGAGCCTCTGCCCGATCTCAATCAGTACGTGCCGCCGCCGCTCTCAGGATTCGGCGTCTTCGCCGACGGCAACCGGATCGTGAGCGTCAGGGCTTCGAGCAATGCCGCCGATCTCGGACTCCTGCCAGACGACGAGGTCGTGGTGCTCGACGGCACGCCTGTTCGTTCCGAACAGTCTGTGCTGGATCTCCTCGAGGGGCACCAGACCGGAACAAGGGTGACGATGACGGTCAACCGGGCCGGAGGGCGGGTCGATCTGTCGGGCGACTTCGCTCCGGTTGCCGCGGCTCCCAGAATCCTCTTCGCTCGAAGCGCTCCGTGGGGCCGTGTGGACGCCGTCCGCCAGGGCAACACCATCACCGCGACGACTCGACATGTTTCGGTGTTCACGGTCCTCCTGTCGCCGGACGTCATCGACTTCGATCGGCCGGTCAGAGTGATCGCTGACGGCCGCACCGTGTACGACGGGCCGGTGGCTCCGAACCTCGAGACCCTCATGAGGTGGGCGGCAGTGGACAACGACCGGACGATGCTCTACGTCGCGGAGCTCCAGGTCCGTCTGCCCTGAGAGAAGCAAGACGCCGGAGAGCTGTGGTCGCGGCTACGGGGTGGACGCCGGCATACGCCGCCTCCGGCGAGACGACGGTCTGGTTCCATGAAGAACGGTACCCTGACGGACGCCGAGCGGACAGAGTTGCTCTACACGGCAACAGCGGCGGCGTACCACTGGTCCAGGGTGGGAACCGATACGCAGATCGCGAACGCAGAGTTGCTACTCGGCCGGGCGCGCCGTTCTGGCGAACGCCGCGGCCGCTTCAGGTGATTCCGAGCTGCACACCGAGCACTATGTGCAAGCCAGAAAGCTTGGAGAGAGTCTCGAAGACCCACAGGATAGAGACATCTTCCTGGCGACGTTCCGCTTGATTCCCCGTCCCGGTCAAGGAGCCTTGTGACATGGACGTGGCCTGGCACGAGAAGCACCGGACCGATCTGACGATGATCGAAGAATGGCTGTACGGGGAGGACAGATAATGGAAGCATGTCGAGCGCGCTGACCGATCCATGGCCCGGGCCGTATGGCGGAGTGCCGCCATGGCGCGAGGTCAAAGCCGAAGACTTTCCCTCAGCATTCGAACGGGCCCTTGCGGACGAACGAGCCTCGATCGAGCGCATCGTCGCGAATCCCGAACCAGCCACGTTCCAGAACACCATCGAAGAGCTCGAGCGGACCGGCCGGATGAAGGATCGGCTGCTGCGCCTGTTCGGCGTGATGCGATTGAACCTGAGCACGCCGGCGTATCGAGCGCTCGATCGCGAATGGCAACCCAAGCTCGCAGCCGCCGACGACGAGATCCGGTTCTTCCCCGGGTTGTTCGAGCGAATCGACGCCGTCTATCACGCGCTCCCGGTGGCCGGGCTCCGGGCGGACCAAGTGCGGGTGACGACGCTGATCTGGAACACGTTCGTTCGATCTGGCGCGAAGCTGTCAGGAGCAGATCGTGCGCGGCTTTCAGAGGTGAATCAGCGGCTCGCCGCTCTCTACGCAGACTTCCGAGCAAAAATCATGGCGTCGGAAGAGAGCTGGACGGCTCTGCAGGCCGAGGCGGATCTTGCAGGATTGCCGGAGTCGCTCGTCGAGGCAGCCGCCGAAGCGGCGCGCGAGCGCAGTCTCGACGGCTGGATCATTCTCAACACGCGATCGAGCGTCGATCCTTTCCTGACGTTCTCTGCCAGGCGCGATCTCCGCGAACAGGTGTGGCGCCGATTCAAGTCGCGCGGCGACGATGGAGACGCCAACGACACGAACGCGATCATCACCGAGATCGTGCGTCTTCGTGCTGAACGGGCCGCGCTGCTTGGATTCGCGTCGCACGCACACTGGCAGATGGCCGATTCGATGGCTGGCGATCCGGATCGAGCCAAGGCTCTCCTGTCCGAGGTCTGGCCGGCGGCAGTCGAACGCGTGGGTCAGGATGTCGCCGCCATGCAGGCGATGGCAACGGCCGACGATCCCTCCCTCCGCATCGAACCGTGGGACTACCTGTACTACGCGGAGCGTGTTCACCGCTCACGGTCGCGGGTGGACTTCTCCGCCCTTCGCGATTACTTCTCGCTCGATCGCATGCGCGAGGCCGCGATGTGGATGGCCGGTGAGCTCTACGGCATCCGCTTCACCGAAGTGACCGACACGGTACCCGGCTTCCACGAGGACGTCCGGGTCTGGAATGTGACCGACGAACCTGCCGGCGCGCACCGCGGTCTTTTCTACTTCGACACGTTCGCGAGAACGGGGAAGCGCTCGGGCGCCTGGGCCGACGAGTACCGCACGCAGCGGCGCATGGACGGCGGCGCAACCGCGCTGGCCTCGAACAACAACAACTTCCTCAGGGGCGCCCCTGGCGAGCCGGTTCTCGTCTCGCTGGACGATGTGCGCACGCTGTTTCACGAGTTCGGCCACGCGCTCCATTCGCTCCTGCAGGACGTGGAATATCCGTGGCTGTCGATCACGCCTGCCGATTTCGTCGAGCTGCCGTCGCAGATTCACGAGCAGTGGGTCTTTACGAGAGAGCTGCTCGACCGGTTCGCACTCCACCAGGAAACGGGCAAGCCTCTGCCGGCCGAACTGGCGGAAGCCGTCCGCCAGTCCGAGACCTTCAACCAGGGATACCAGACCGTCGAGGCGGTGTCGGCGGCGATCGTCGATCTCGAGCTTCATACGCTGGCAGACGGCGTGTTCGAGCCGAGGGCATTCGAGCAGGCAATGCTCGAGAAGATCGGCATGCCTGGCGAGGTCGTGCTGCGCCATCGCCTGCCGCACTTCGATCATCTGTTCGGCAGCGACGCCTACTCGGGCCTCTACTACAGCTATCTCTGGGCCGACGTCATGTCCGCCGACGGGTGGCAGGCGTTTGTCGAGTCGGGCAATGTGTGGAACCGCGACTTGGCGTCGCGCTTCAGGACGCACATCCTGGCGGATGGCAATACGATCGACCGCGGCGAGGCGTATCGCCGCTTTCGAGGGCGCAATCCGGACGTCGCGGCGCTCCTCAGGGAGCGTGGCCTGACAGGAAGTGACGTGGAGACAAGGTGATTGTCATGTGGGACGACGACATCGCTGAAGCGCCCGTGATGTTGCCGGTGGTCGTGTCGGGGAAACCACCGGCGATGCCTTCGACATCGGTATGGGCATCGGAGAGCGGAGAAGCGCAATGACCTTTCGAAGAGGCAGATCGACGTTCGTTCGATGGTTGATGGTGGCGGCGGCATGTGCGCTCGTGTCCACCAGTGCCGCCGGCCTCAGCCTCGCCCAGGATCCGTCCGCCGAGGCCATGCGGGTGCTGGCCGGCGCGATCGACGTGCACGTGCACACTCTGCCGGACGATCGCCCGCGGTCGATCGATGCAATCGACATCGCACAGCTCGCGCAGTCCCGCGGGATGCGGGCGCTGGTCCTGAAGAACCACTACGAGTCGACCGCAGGCATCGTCTATCTCGTGCGAAAGATGG
>JBFWPD010000173.1:0-7836 GCA_050250175.1 Vicinamibacterales bacterium | reverse complement strand
GTCCTGCCCTCCCGCCCTTCCTGCCCTCCCGCCCTTCCTGCCTTCCCGCCCCTCCTGCCCTTCCCGCCCTTCCTGCCTTCCCGCCCCTCCTGCCCTTCCCGCCCTTCCCGCCCCTCCTGCCCTAAAACGTCGCGATCGCGTTCACCGGGAAGCCGGTTCCACCTGTCACCGGAACCGGGGCGAGCGTCAGCATGAACTCCCACCGCTTGTGCCGCGCGGCGGCTTCAGCGAGCGCTTCGAGATCCTGGTTGTCGAGCAGGTGAATCCCGAGCCCGGTCACGAGCAGCGTATGGAGCGGAAGGCGCATGCCTTCGACGAGCGACGGGACGACGTCCTGAGCAGCATCGCCGCCCACGAAGGCAACGCCACGATCCTTGATCCAGGAGGCGACCGAGGCGTGCATGCCCGCCTGCAGGTCGGCTACGACCCAGGGCCCGGCTGCCGCACGCCGCGCCCAGCGCCCCGTGCGAACCAGCAGTGCATCTCCCGGTGAGACCCTGATCCCCGCCATCTTCTCGAACGCTTCGAGATCCTCGGCGTAGATAGGCGTGCCCGGTTCGAGATAGGGCACGTTGCGCAGACGCGGGATGTCGATCAGGACGCCACGGGTGACGACGCCGCCCTTCAGGTGCTCGATCCCGAGCTTCGCGCAGCCCGACTCCAGATTGACGTCGGCGCGCGCGTACCCGTTGTACGTGCGGTCCTGGTAAAGGATGTGGCAGAGCGCGTCGATGTGACTGTGGCCGTACCCGTGATACGACACGCCGACCGTATCCGTCGTGAAGCCCTTGTTCATCGTGTGCTGGAACGGGCTCGTGTTGTCCGGTGCCGCAGCCGTGAGCGGATTGTGCGCCAGAGAGACGGATTCACCGGCGCGCACCAGCGCAGCGGCCTGACGACTCTTCTCCGGAGTCACGAGGTTGACGGAACCGCGCTGATCGTCGGCGCCCCAGCGGCCCCAGTTCGAGATCTTCTTGAAGAAGGCGTCGAACTCCTCCATGTTCCGCGGCGACCGCGTCGCTGTCGCGGCGGCTGCAGATCCAGCCGTGCCGGCACCCGCCTGCCCTTGAGCGGCCTGATCGCTGGCGGTGAGGCCCTGACCCAGGATGCCGACGAGTCCCAGCGTTATCACCTTCGCACGGCCGAGCACGCGAGCCATCTCGTCCCCCTCCTTTCACCGGTCCCGTAGCAACGCGCCTTCGGGTCTGACCGGGAGAGGTTACCACCGCGCTTATCTCTTAATTTGTTAGTTGACGACACGAGTTGGGGAACGCTATCGTCAGATGCCGTTCGACTCCAGGAACCCGATGCCCCGCAAGCCCTCGCCAACGCTGACCGCGGTTGAAACCCGGCTGATGAACGTGCTCTGGTCCAGGGAACGGGCCACGGTCGCGGAAGTGACCGCCGCCATGCCGCGCCGCCATGCCGTGGCTTACAACACAGTGCAGACGATGCTTCGGATCCTCGAGGAGAAGGGGTACATCACTCACGATCAGGTCGGCAGAGCATTCGTCTACCGGCCGGTCGTCGGCAGGAAGACGGCGCGCCAGAGGGCGCTCGGCTATCTCACCAGGACGTTGTTCGACGGATCTCCGAGTCTTCTCGTGATGAACGTCCTCGAAGACGAGCGGATGGACAAGGCCGAGATCGAACGCCTCAAGGAACTGATCAACAAGGCCTGAGGAACGCGCCACGTGATCTGGCTGCTCAACTGGCTCTGGCTGGGGTCGCTGCTGACTGCAGCGGTGGCCGCAGGCCTTGCGGCCGCCCGGCGGCTGAACGCCGCTACACGTGAACGTGTTCTCTGGCTGACCCTCGCCGCCGTGCTCGCCCTCCCGTGCGCCGCGCTCGTTCAGGATGGAAGCGCCTCCGGCGTCGTTGGTCCCGTCGCGGTGTCCGCGCCTGCGTCCAGCGTGTCGACTTCGCCGCTGATCGAGCTGCCTGAGGCACTCCCGGCGTGGACCGCAGCAGTCTGGCTGTTCTGGCTCGCCTGGTGTGCCGTGGTTCTTGTTCGGCTGGCGCATGCTCTTCTGAAGGTTCGCCGGATTCGGAGGAACGTTTTCCCGTTCCCGGCGGCACGCGAGCGGCGCCTGACACGCTGGACGTCGCTCAGTGGCAGTCACGCAGCACCGCAGCTCGTCGTGTCGGGCGCCATCCACCATGCCGGCGTCATCGGATGGGGAGCGCCGCTCATCGCGATCTCGCCGGCGGCGCTGGCAACGCTGACAGACGACGAGCTCGATCAGGTCGTGATGCACGAGCATGCGCACGTGCGCCGAAGGGATGACCTTGCCGTTGTGGCCCAACGCATCGCATGGGCGCTCGCGGGTTTTCATCCCGCTGTCTGGTGGCTCGATCGCGCGCTGACGCTCGAGCGAGAAGTCGCATGCGACGACTGGGTGCTCGCCCATGCAACCGCGCCGAAGGCGTACGGCGCCTGCCTGGTGAAGCTGGCAGCGGCCCGTTCCGTTGTCCGTTGGCAGCTGATGCCTGGCGCCGCGATGTCGCGATCCGAGCTCAGTCAGCGTGTCGTGCGCCTGCTCGATCCCTCGAGGAACACGACAGTCCATCGATCGCCGGCCGCGCTCGCGGTCGCGGCCGTGGCAATCGGCTGCGGCATCGTCGCAGGGCTGCAGTTTCCCCTTGCAGGTCAGTTGACGGCGCCGTCGGTTCTCGAGCTCGTCGCGCCGCCACCATCGTCGCGCGTCGAAGTCTCCCCTGTTGCTCCACTCGTGGCATCTGGCGCCGAAACCTCGAATGAAAGCACCGGGATCATCGGCATCTCGCCAGGCAGGCAGATCTCAATCAGCCGCGGCGTGGACCCGGAGGCGTTTGTGCTGACGGCGCCGTCGCCGTTGGAACCGACGTCGACTCCGTCCATTCCTGAAGATCTGGTTCAGCTGGCGAGCCTGACAACGGTTCCTGCTGTCGCCGTGCCTCGGCTCGATGCAGCTCCTGTCACGACACTCGATACAGCTCCTGTCACGACAGTTGAAGCGCCGGCCGCAAACGGGCGCTCTCCGTGGATGAGGATGGCCGACGCGGGCGTATCGATCGGCGATGGCGCACGCGACGCTGGCGTGCGCGCGGGCGGGTTCTTTACGCGTCTCGGACGGGAAGCCGGACGGATTTGGTAATTGGGTAATCTGGGAATTTGGTAATTGAACCTTCTTACTGCGTCTCGCAGTTCGAAAGGCAATTGCGAAAGCCGCGACAACTCTCGGCTTGTCGAGATCCAAGGAGAAGGTTCAATTACCAGATTCCGAGATTACCAAATTCCCAAATGTTCAGACCGTCTCCAGATACCGGTGAATCGAGTAGATCGCAGCGGAGCCTTCGCCGACGGCCGCCGCCACGCGGTGATTCGCGCCGGCGCGAACATCGCCCGCGGCGAAGATCCCCGGAACGCTGGTCTCGAAGAGGAACGGATCCCGATCGAGGATCCATCCTTTCGGGCGCTGACCGTCGCGAGGCAGATCCGGTCCCGTGAGGATGTAGCCCTTGTCGTCGCGCGCGACGACGCTGTCCACCATTTCAGAGCGTGGGGCGGCGCCGATGAAAATGAACAGCGCCGCAAACGGGACTGCGCGCTCCTCGCGCGTGTCCACATGCCTGATGGTGGTCTGCTCCAGCCGCCCATTGCCACATACCGCGGTCACTTCGTAACGCGGCATGATCTCGATGTTCGAAGTGGAGACGATGCGATCGATCAGGTATTGCGACATCGACGCCTCGAGACCCTTTGCCCGCACGAGGATCGTCACCTTCCGGGCATAGCGCGAGAAGAACAACGCCCCCTGACCGGCGGAATTCGCGCCACCGACGATGCAGACGTGCTCGCCGCGGTATGCCGCGCCTTCGGTCGCCGCGGCTCCGTAATAGACGCCTGCGCCAATCAACGGTTCGATGCCGGGCACGTCGAGCATCCTGACGGCCATGCCCGAGGCGAGCAGCACCGCGTAGCACCGCACCTCGCCGCCATCGGCGAACTGAACGATCCGGTACGGGTCCTCACGGCGCAGGCACTTCACTTCGCGAGCCGTGAGGATTTCCGCGCCGAACCGGCGCGCCTGGATCGTCGCGCGCTGCGCGAGGTCGGCGCCGCTCACGCCAGAAGGAAAGCCAAGATAGTTCTCGATGCGTGAGCTCGTGCCGGCCTGACCACCAGGAGCATTCTGTTCGATGACCAGCGTGCGCAGGCCCTCCGAGGCGCCGTACACCGCGTTCGCGAGACCGGCAGGACCTCCCCCGACGACGACGACGTCGTAGAAGGGCTCGTTGGCCTGCGTGCGAAGTCCGACCTTCGCGGCGAGCTCGAGATTCGACGGCTCGACCAGATAGCTGCCATCCGGGAACAGCACGACGGGCAGACGCGTGACGCCGCCCGCGAGCTTCGTGACGAGCTCTCGCGTCGACGGATCCTGGTCGATGTCAAGCCACTGATAGGGCACCTGGTTGCGCGACAGGAAGTCCTTGGTGACGTAGCAGTGCGGCGACCACCGCGCACCGGCGACTCGGACGCCGTCGAAGGGCACCCTCGCTTCGGCCGTCCATCTCGCGAGGAGATCGTCGAGGATTGGATACAGGCGCTCGTCCGGAGGATCCCACGGCTTGAGCAGATAGTGATCGAGGCCCACCGTGTTGATGCTGGCGATCGCCGTTTCCGTGTCGGCGTACGCGGTGAGCAGAACCTTTTTCGCGTCGGGGTGCAGCTTGGCCGCTTCGATCAGGAACTCCGTGCCGCTCATCTCCGGCATTCGTTGATCGACCATGAAGATCGCGATCGGGCGGCCTCGCTGCTTCAGCTGCCGCGCCGCGTCGAGGCCGGCCGCACCGGATCCGGCGCGCAGAATCCGGTAGTCAGACCCGTAGCGCGCACGCAGGTCGCGTTCGATCGCGCCGAGCACATCCGGGTCGTCGTCTACAGTGAGGATGACGGGCTTGACCATGCGCTTCAGGTCGACGCGGCGGCATCTGCGGCCGGCGCCGCGGCCGCGTCACGTTTGAGCTCGAGGGGCAGCGAGACAGCAAACTCCGTGCGGCCGGGCTCGGAGCGGAAGTCGATGGCGCCGTCGTGACGCCCGACCAGGCGCCGCGAGATGTCGAGACCGAGTCCGGTGCCCGATCCGACGGGCTTGGTCGTGAAGAACGGCTCGAAGATGCGGTTGCGGACGTTCTCCGGAATCCCGGGGCCGCTGTCGATGACCCGTACGACGAGGAATGGGCCTTCGACGCGCGCGGTGATCTCGACGTGCCCCGCTTCCGGCGTGGCATCGAGGGCGTTCTCGATCAGATTGCCCCACACCTGATTCAATTCGCCGCCGTATCCCTGAATCTTCGGCAGGTTCGGCGCGACGTCGAGCTCCATCCGGATGGACTTCTTCTTGGCCTTGTTCCGCATGACCGCGAGGGTGTTGCTCAACCCTCGCGCCACATCCACCGGCTGCGGAGAGGTCGCCTGGTCCATGTAGCTGAAGCCCTTGATGGCGGCGACGAGACCGTCGATCCGGTTCGCGGCATTTTCGATCTCGAACGTCAGCTTTCTGGTCGCGCAGCCGGCGGCCAGCGCCCGGATCACGTCGTTGAGCACTTCGCGCGGCAGAAGATCGGCCAGCCTGCCGAGCGCGCTCAGCTCGACCGCCGACTCCGCAAGCGATGCGGCCGAACGCGGATCGGCACCGCGCTCCTCGAGCCATTCTGTAAATGCGTCTTCCCGATCGGCCTGTTCCATCGGCGATCGGACCGTCGTCTCGATCGTCGTCACGCAGATGTCGGCAACCTCGTCGAGCATCTTGAGGGTGGCCTCGGGAAGGCGGGCGGCCCCCAGGGCGCGAAACGCGGTGAGCGCTTCGGTGAGCTGCGCCGCGAGCGCCTGCGAGCTGCGCACGACCGCCGACGCAGGGTTGTTCAGTTCGTGCGCGAGCCCCGCCGAAAGGCGGCCGAGCGACAGCAGCTTCTCTTCGTGAAATGCCCCCGAGGTGAAGTGGCGCGCTCGATCGATCATGACGTGCACGAGGATCGCCGTGAGCTCGTGACAGTCGTGAATCATCTCGGGGAAGTAGCTGGTGTCGAGCTCCAGCGCTTCAATCGGCTCCTCGCAGAGCACGACCCCAGGGACGCCGGACATCCGGGAGTAGGGCAGGATCCCGGTCACGTCGCCGGCATACCACTCCATCGCCTTCCGCGAGCCGGCTCCCCGATTGATTCGAATCGAGAGATGGCCCGTGAAGAGGACCATCAACCCCCGAAGCGCGCCACCCGGCACGGCGAGGGCGTCGCCGGCCTTGAACTGCACGAACTTGGCCCGATCCGCCAGCCAGGCGAGCTCTTCACGGGGGGCGCTGCCCAGGGTGCGGTGGGCAGCCAGGCGTTCGAGCAGGTCTGCAGGAGCCATGGGAGTTGGAAGCGCACATGATACCGGCGAATCCGCGACGCTGGAAATACCGGCGGCGGACGCCGGGTACAGCGGGGCCGAGATCGGTTACCTTACACTGTTCTTGCGTACCTCTTTATCTGGAGAGATCAACGATGTTCAGCTACGTGGTCGTGACTCGCCGCCTGACGGCGGCTCTTGCCCTGTCCCTGCTGGTCGGCGGCAGCGCATTCGCCCAGGCGCCGGCCACAACTACTCCACCGTTCGTGCCCCAGGTCGGCCAGCAAGGCAAGGATGTCGTCTGGGTTCCGACTGCTCAGGTGCTCGTCGACAAGATGCTCGACATGGCGAAGGTCACACCGGACGACTTCGTCATCGACCTCGGCTCCGGTGACGGCCGCACCGTCATCACTGCGGCCAGGCGCGGCGCGCGCGCGGTCGGCGTAGAGTTCAACCCCGACATGGTGGCGCTCTCGCGTCGGAATGCCGAGGAAGCCGGCGTCGCGAATCGCGCGACCTTCATCGAGGGCGACCTGTTCCAGGCCGATCTGTCGCAAGCCACCGTCATCACGATGTTCCTGCTGCCCGACATCAACCTGAAGCTCCGGCCCAAGCTCCTCGACCTCGAGCCAGGCACCCGCATCGTTTCCAACTCCTTCAGCATGGGAGAGTGGGAAGCCGACGAGCAGGTGCGGGTCGAAGGCGAATGCAGGAGCTGGTGCAACGCCCTGTTCTGGATCATCCCTGCCAAGGTTGGAGGCACGTGGGCCCTCCCGCTCGGCGAACTGACGCTGCAGCAGAACTTCCAGATGGTCACCGGCACCTTCGCGTCCGGCGGAACGACGACGCCCGTCACGAACGGACGGCTGCGGGGCGACGAGATCACCTTCACCGTCGGCAATGCGACCTACACCGGCGTGGTCGAAGGATCATCGATGAAGGGCACCGTCACCGGCGGCGCCATCAGCACCTGGAACGCCAGCCGGCGGTAACGTCATCTGGTGATTTGGGAATCTGGGAATCTGGGAATCTGGAATTGATGGGTTTATCAAGGTCAACAGGAAGCTGCCGGCCCATCAATAACATTCGCCCATACCCAATTCCCAGATCACCCAACTCCCAGATCACCAGATTCCCAGATCACCAGATGCAGTGCGTCGTACACTCGATGTATGCCGAATGATCCTGAATTCGACGTCATCCGCGACTCGCACGACTACGAGGATCCGCCTGGTCCGTCGCGGCCGATAGGTGTCTGGATCGCAGTCGCCGTGCTCGTGATTGCGGCCGGCATTGCCGCGTATTTCGCGCTCGGCGGCGCCCGGCAGACCGAGACGGTTGCCGAGCCGGAGCCCGTCGCCGCGGTCGAAGCTCCGGTCGAGCCTCTCGGCGCGGACGCCGAGATGGTGGACGTTCCGCCGCTCGAAGAAAGCGACCCGGTCGTCCGCGAGCTGGTGCGGAAG
>JBFWPD010000172.1:0-7891 GCA_050250175.1 Vicinamibacterales bacterium | reverse complement strand
CGTTCGACCCTTCAACAACTATGGCCCGGGGCTGAAGATCTCGGATCGCCGCGTGATCCCCGACTTCGCGCGCGACATCCTCGCCGGCAGGGATCTCGTCCTGCATTCAGACGGCGCTCCCACGCGCACGTTCTGTTACGTCGCCGATGCGATCGTCGGCTACTACAAGGCGCTCGGAAGAGGACGGCCGGGGGAGGCCTACAACATCGGCACCGAGCGTCCGGAAGTCAGCATCTGGCAGCTCGCAGAGCGGATGGCCGCTGTCGGCCGCGAGCTGTTCGGATACCCGGGAACCATCGCCCGCCGGGCGAGCGCCGATCCGCAGTACCTCACTGACAACCCGCAGCGCCGCTGTCCCGACATCGCGAAAGCGCGCCGTGAGTTGGCATTCACGCCGGAGATCGACCTGACCGAAGGCCTCCGGCACACGCTGCTCTGGTACGCGGATTACCGCGAGGCTGAGGAGGCCTGATGCAGGTATCAATCGTCGGCGCCGGGTACGTCGGGCTCGTGACCGGGCTCTGCCTCGCCGACCGCGGACATCACGTGACGTGCGTGGACGTGGACTCGCGGAAGATCGTGGCCCTCTCCCGGGGGATCCTGCCGATCCACGAGCCCGGACTGCCCGAACTGCTTGCAGAGCACCTCGGACGCCGGTTCGTCCCCACCACAGACATCGTGTCTGCAGTCGCCGACTCGAACGTGACCATGATCACGGTCGGAACGCCACTTCGCGACGGCGCGATCAGTCTGGACGCCGTCGAAAGCGCCGCCGTGGCAATCGGACAGGCGCTCGCACGGAAGGACGGCTATCACCTCGTCATCGTCAAGAGCACTGTCGTGCCCGGAACGACCGAGGGTGTCGTCAGGCGCGCCCTCGAGGCGGCATCGGGCTTGAATGCCGGACGCGACTTCGGGCTCGGAATGAATCCCGAATTCCTTCGCGAGGGCGAGGCGGTCGAGGACTTCCAGAAGCCCGACCGGATTGTGCTCGGAGGACTCGACGCGCGCTCGCTCGATTTGATGAGCGAGTTGTACGCGGCCTTTCCGGCCGAGCAGGTCAGGACCAACCCGCGAACCGCGGAGATGATCAAGTACGTCTCGAATGCGCTGCTGGCGACGCTGATCTCGTTTTCGAACGAGATGGGGAACCTGTGCTCGGCGGCCCCCGACGTGGACGTGACGGATGTGCTCGGAGCCGTGCACCTCGACAAGCGGATCAGTCCGGTCGGACCGGATGGACAGCGGACGGTTCCAACGATCACGAGCTATCTCAGGGCAGGGTGCGGGTTTGGCGGAAGCTGCTTCCCCAAGGACGTGCGGGCCCTGATCAGCTGGGGCGCCGAGCAGGGCCGCCACCCGCGGTTGCTCGATGCCGTGCTGGAGATCAACGAAAGGCAGCCGCTCGAGGTCATCTCGCTGCTCAAACGCCGCCTGCCGGACCTCGAGGGAGTGCGTGTGGCCATCCTCGGGCTCGCGTTCAAGGCGCAGACCGACGATGTGCGCGAGTCGCCGGCGCTGAGGGTGATTCAGGCGCTCACGTCCGAAGGCGCGAGGGTCGTCGCATTCGATCCGGTGGCGATGCCTGCCGCGCGTCTGGTGCTTGGAGCCGGCATCGAGTACGCGAGATCGCTCGCCGATGCCGTGCGCGACGCCGACGCCGTTGTCCTTCTCACCTCGTGGCCGGAGTTTCGTGACCTCGAGCCGATCATCCTGTCGCAGGAGAAGGCCCCCATCCTTGTAGACGGCCGGCGCTTCTACGACGCGAGCCTCACGCCCTGCTACGAAGGCATCGGTTTGGGGCCCCGCGGGCCCGTTCCAGCGAGCGCAACGCTCCGGGAGGCCGATGCTGCGGTTTGAGCCGGCACTAGTCCAGGGCGCCTGGCTGATCGACCTGTCGAGCGTGCAGGACGAGCGGGGCTTCTTCGCCCGCGTGTGGTGCCAGCGGGAGTTCGAACAGCACGGCCTGGTCGCCGACCTCGTGCAGATGAACCTGTCACACAGCGGACAGAGAGGGACGCTGCGCGGGCTGCATTACCAGGTCGCTCCTTCGGAAGAGACGAAAGTGATCAGCTGCATCCGGGGTGCGATCTGGGACGTGATTGTGGATCTCCGTCCCAGCTCCTCCACGTATCTCCGATGGATTGGCGTGGAGCTGACCGCAGGAAATCGCCGGCAGCTGTACGTGCCACGCGGGTGCGCGCACGGCTACCAGACCCTGGCTGACGAGACCGAAGTGCTCTATCACGCGTCCGCCCGCTATGCGCCTCAGGCGGAGCGAGGCATCCGCTGGAACGATCCGCAGTTCTCAATTGCCTGGCCGATCGTCGAGCCGATTGTGTCGGCCAAGGACCTGAAGTGGTCCGACTTCGAACCTGACCCCGGGGGTGAGGTGCGAGAGGAGCGACAGCACAATGATCATTGTTGACACCGCCCTGGAGCGCAGGGAGCGCGAAGGCCGTCCGGTCCGCGTGGCGTTGATCGGAGCCGGCTACATGGGGCGGGGTATTGCGTTCCAGATGCTCACGTCGGCCCGTGGCCTGCGGCTGGCGGTGATCGTCAATCGCACGCTGTCCGAGGCGAGGCGGGCGTACACGGACGCCGGCGTGGAGACGCTGCGTCAGGTGCACTCGGCCGCTGAGCTCGACCAGGCCATCGAGGACGGCGACTACGCGATCGCCAGCGACGCGACGGCGGCTTGCGACGCGGAGCTCGTGGACGTCGTCATCGAGGCGACCGGCGAAGTGGAATACGGCGCAGGCGTCGTCACGAGGGCGATTGCGCGGCGCAAGCACGTCGTGCTGATGAACGCGGAGCTGGACGCGACCGTGGGTCCGCTGCTCAAACAGCAGGCCGACGCGGCTGGCGTCGTGATCACGAATGCCGACGGAGATCAGCCGGGCGTCATCATGAACCTGTACCGGTTCGTCCTCGGCGTCGGGTTTCAACCCGTGCTCGCCGGGAATATCAAGGGACTCCAGGATCCCTATCGAACGCCTGCCACCCAGAAGGGCTTCGCCGACAAGTATCACCAGAAGCCGCGCATGGTCACGTCTTTCGCCGACGGCACGAAGATCTCCATGGAGATGGCCGTGGTGGCTAATGCGACCGGACACCGCGTGGCGCGCCGCGGGATGTACGGACCGCGATGCGAACACGTCAAGGACGCGCTGACGCTGTTCCCGATGGACGAGCTGTTGAACGGCGGCATCGTCGACTACCTCCTCGGCGCCGAGCCAAGTCCCGGTGTGTTCGTGCTCGGGTACAACGACCATCCGATCCCCAGGCGGTACATGACGTACCACAAGCTGGGCGATGGTCCTCTCTACGCGTTCTACACCCCCTACCATCTCTGCAACTTCGAGGTGGGAACGACGGCAGCGCGCGCGGCGCTGTTCCACGACGCGACCATCGCCCCGGCAGGGGGACCGATCTGTGAAGTCATGACGCTCGCCAAACGGGATCTGCGGGCAGGAGAAGTGCTCGACGGCATCGGCGGGTTCACCTGCTACGGCGTGCTGGAGAACCGGGACGTCTTCGCCGCCGGCGGCTGGCTGCCGATGGGCCTGGCCGAGGGCTGTCAGCTGAAACGAGACGTCGCCAAGGACGAACCGATCGGGTGCGCGGATGTCGTTGCGCCGCCCGGACGACTCATCGATCGACTTCGGCGCGAACAGGAGCTCCTTTTTCCGGTTGGCCCTGCCAGCCGCGCTGAGTCGCCCGCAGGAGAGCAGCGGGCGATGGCGGCTACCCACGCGTCATAAAGTGCCGCGTTCTTGCGGGGTCGCGAGTGGCCTCATTTATCCATTCATCGTCGAGAGGTTGCGGTTATGTGGCTGAGCATGCAGCGACTGATCGCGTGCACGCTCCTTATCTTTGCGGTCACGCTTTTTCCCTACGACTTCGCATCGAGCTCTTCCGGCCTGCCTGCGGCCGTGGATTCCTTCCGGCTTGGCCCTCTCCATACGGACTGGTCGGACCTTCTGATCAATCTGCTGTTGTTCATGCCGTTCGGCGCGCTGGCACAGCAGCTGAGACCCTTCGGCTCCCTCACGCGGACCGTGCTGATTGGCGGCGTGCTCGGCTGTGGTGTCTCGCTGGCGGCGGAAGTCCTTCAGAGCTTCGTGCCAAGCAGGAATCCGTCAGTCGTCGACGTGCTCGTGAACAGCGCCGGCGCCATGGGCGGAGCCCTTGCCTTTCATGCATGGGGATCGCGGGCCGTCGACGGCCTCGCCAGGCTCCGGAGTCAGCACGCGTGGTTCTACGCCGCGCTCATGGTGGCATTTGCAGGAACCGGCCTCGGCGTGTCGGCGGCCCTGCAGGTCAGGACGCAGCTGAGTAACTGGGATCCGAACTATCCGCTGCTCGTCGGCAACGAACGAACCGGCGACCGGCCCTGGCGGGGCCGGATGTTCTCGTTCGAGCTGACGGATGCTGCCACGCCGTTCGAGTCGATTCGCGCCGTTGCCGATGGCAATGCGCTGTCGATTCCGGGCGAGCGGCTTGCCCGATTTCAGTTCGGCGGGACACCGCCGTTTCAGGATGCGGCGGGCCAGGGACCCGACCTGACCTGGATGGGCGCTTCGGGCGACGACTCGACACGCGGTGTGAGGATTGTCCGCGGATCCTGGTTGCAATCAGAGGGTCCGGCGGCGCACGTCGCCGACCGTCTGCGCGAAACCAGTGCCTTCACACTGAGAGTCCTGTGCGCGACGGACGATCCTGATCAGTCAGGTCCCGCGCGCATCGTCTCCAACTCGCTCGACACCAAGAACCGCAACTTCACCCTGGGCCAGGAGGGAACGAATCTCGTCTTCCGATTCCGCTCGCCACACACGGGAGTCAACGGACTCCGGCCGGAGGTCGTCATCAAGGACGTCTTCGCGGGGATCGAGCCGAAGGAGATCGTCATCACCTACGACGGGGCGACGCTGCTCGCGGCCGTCAAGGGGTCGAACCTCATCTCGCGCACGGAGTTGAATCCCGGCTCGAGCCTGGCCACGACCGCGTCTGCACGACAGGTGCAGGCGGCTCACGTTCGCGTCTATCAGTACGCCTACGTCGCGATTCTCTTTGCGCTTGGAGCAGCGCTCGCCTCGCTCGTCAAGCGCCGGCCCTGGTGGCCCAGCGTCGGCACGCTGGGGGTAGTTGCCTTTGCGATTCTGCTCGAGAGCACCCTCGTCCTGACGAGCGGCCGGAGCTTCCACACCTGGAACGTCATTGGGAACGCCACGATCGGCGCGCTCTTCGTCACCGCGTTCGCGAGCCCGATGCCTGGTGCCCTCCAGCCCGTGAACTGGCTCGGTGCCAGCCCTGTTCAGTCGAGCGCGTCGGCGCCGGGCACGTTTCGCATCCAGGCCACCGTGGGCCTGGCCTCGCTCAATCTCCGCGAACTGTGGGCGCGGCGCGAGCTCGTCTACTTCCTGATGTGGCGCGACATCAAGGTCCGCTACAAGCAGACGGTGCTTGGCGCCGCATGGGCGGTCCTGCAGCCCGTCATGACGATGGCCGTGTTTGCCGTGTTCTTCGGGCGCCTGGCGCGGATGCCTTCCGACGGCGTGCCGTACGCGCTCTTTGCGTATGCGGGCCTCCTTCCGTGGATGTTCTTCGCCAACGGCGTGTCGCAGGCCGCAAACAGCGTGGTTCACCACGCGAACCTCCTGACCAAGGTCTACTTCCCGCGGCTGATCATCCCGATCGCGACGGTGCTTTCCGGCCTGCTCGACTTCGCCTTCGCGTTCAGCGTCCTGCTCGGACTGATGGTGTATTTCGGCGTGGCGCCGACGATGCAGCTTCTCTCTCTGCCGCTGTTCATGCTGCTCGCGGTCGTGACTGCCCTGGGCGTCAGCCTGTGGCTCTCGGCGTTGAACGTGCAGTTTCGCGACGTGCGCTACACCGTCTCTTTCCTCATGCAGTTCTGGATGTTCGCGACTCCCGTCGCGTACCCGAGCAGCCTGCTGCCGGAGCCGTGGCGGTTGCTCTATGGCCTCAATCCCATGGCTGGCGTCGTCGAAGGCTTCCGGTGGGCGTTGCTCGGCCTGCCGCAGTTGAGCGGTCTGGTCTGGGTGTCGGCTGCGGTGGCCATCGTGCTGCTGGTCAGCGGCGCGTTCTACTTCCGTCACGTCGAGCGAACCTTCGCCGACATCGTCTAGGAGCGTGCAGAGAATGAGTCACGTTGCCATCCGCGCCGAGGGCCTGGGCAAGCGCTACAGGCTGGGGGCGATTCAGGAGAAGCGAGGCGTCAAGACGCTCGGTGAGCGGATAACCGAGACGTGTGCCAGTCCGTTCCGTCGGGCACGCCGCTGGAGAAAGGCCGCGGAGACTCCGGCGGCCGGCGCCGACCAGAGCATCTGGGCCTTGCAGGACGCCTCCTTCGAGATCGATTACGGCCAGGTCGTGGGGCTCGTCGGTCCCAATGGCGCCGGCAAGAGCACGCTGCTCAAGATCCTGGCGCGCATCACCGAACCAAGCCACGGCCATGCGGACGTGAACGGGCGGATCGGATCGCTGCTCGAGGTGGGCACCGGCTTTCACCAGGAGCTCACGGGCCGGGAGAACATCTTTCTGAACGGCGCGATTCTCGGGATGGAGAAGGCCGAGATCGTGAACAAGTTCGACGAGATCGTCGCCTTTGCCGAGGTGGACCGGTTTCTTGACACGCCGGTCAAGCGCTACTCGAGCGGCATGTACGTGCGTCTGGCATTCGCCGTGGCCGCACACCTCGAGCCCGAGATTCTGCTCGTGGACGAGGTGCTCGCGGTTGGCGATTCACGCTTTCAGAAGAAGTGTCTGGCCAAGATGGAGGACGTCGCCAGCAGCGGCCGTACGGTGATCTTCGTCTCGCACAACATGGCAGCAGTCACCCGGATCTGCGCCCGCGCCATTCTCCTCGACGGCGGACGTCTGGTGGACGATGGCGAGGCCCACCGGGTCGTGACGTCGTACCTGAGCGCGAGCCACGGCACGAGAGCCGAGAAGGCATGGACCGATTCCGCGAGTGCGCCTGGCGGGGAGGTGTGTCGCCTGCGTGGTGTCCGCATCGTCGCGCCCGATGGAACGACCACGCCGTCGGCCGACATCAGGCGTCCCGTCGGAGTGGAGATCGACTTCGAGGTCACGCGTCCAGGCTCGATCCTTCTCCCGCACTTTCATCTGTGGAACGAAGACGGCGTTCACGTGTTCTCGGCGCTCGATCTCGATCCCGACTGGAGGCAGCGGCCGCGCCCGCGCGGCCGCTACGTCTCGATTGGCTGGATACCGGGGAACCTGCTCTCCGAGGGAATGATGCTGGTCGACGTCGTCGTGCAGACGCTCGATCCGAATCGCGTCGAGATCAACGCGCCGACGATCGTGGGATTTCAGGTCATCGACACGGTCGACGGGAGCGGCGCGAGAGGCGATTACACCGGGGCGCTGAGAGGAGCGGTCAGGCCGCGGCTCGAGTGGAGCACCCGATACGAACCTGCTGACGGCACCTTGAACGGATGAGCCACATGGAAACGACGGGGTCCCCTCTGGTCAGCGTAGTCACGCCGGTCTACAACGGCGAGCGCTACCTGGTCGAGTGTATCGAGAGCGTGCTCAAGCAGACGCACGCCAACTGGGAGTACATCGTCAACGACAACTGCAGCACGGACGGCACGGCGGCGATCGTCAAGCAGTACGCAGCGCTGGACGGGCGGATCCGCTACTACAGGAACGAGCAGTTCGTGCGCGCCATTCCGAACCACAACATCGCGCTGAGCCTCATCTCGCGGGAAAGCAGGTACTGCAAGGTGCTCCAGGCGGATGACTGGTTGTACCCCGAGTGCCTCGACAGAATGGTCGCTCTCGCCGAGGCCAATCCGTCGGTTGGTGTCGTCATTGCGTACCGGCTCGAAGACCGGTGGGT
>JBFWPD010000171.1:0-7923 GCA_050250175.1 Vicinamibacterales bacterium | reverse complement strand
GAGCAACTCGACCAGGACCGAGTAGCCGTCCGAGAAGAAGCGCTCGAGAGGCAGGGCCGCCAGCGCAACGCGCCGCCAGCAGCGCTAGCCGCTCGTACAGTCGCGCGCACCGAGGTGCGACACGGTCCGAATGTAGACGTTCGCGAATCGGCTGAGCAGCCGGCGTTTGAGTGGCCAGTTCACGATGTCGCCGCCCGGGATGTAGCGCGATCCGATCACCACGTCGGCGTTCGCCGTCGCGGCGACGAGCGCCGGCAGATGCTGCGGATCGTGTGACAGGTCCGCGTCCATCTGGCAGATCACGTCAACAGGCTCTGTGATCGCCTGTTTCAGTCCATCCACGTAGGAGCGCCCAAGGCCGCGCGGACCAGTGCGATGCATGACCGACACCCGCCCCGGATGAGCTGCTGCCAGAGAGTCGGCCAGGGCGCCTGTTCCGTCCGGCGACTGATCGTCGACGACAAGGACACGGACCCCATCGTGTGCAAGAAGCCCCTCCACCAGGACCGGCAGGTTCGGAAGCTCGTTGTAGGTGGGGACGACGACGAGCGCGTGCGTCATGCGTGGGCGGCGCCTGCTTTGCTAGGTCGCGAAGCGGAAGTTGATGATGTCCCCATCCTGCACCACGTACTCCTTGCCTTCGAGACGCACCTCGCCATGATCCCTGCAGGCCGCCATCGTCCCACGAGTCGTGAGCGCATCGTAACTGACCACTTCCGCCCGGATGAAGCCTCGCGCGATGTCACTGTGAATCTCGCCGGCGGCGAGCTGCGCGGTTGTGCCGCGCGGAATGGACCATGCGCGGCACTCGTCTTCGCCGACCGTGAAGAACGAGATGTAGCCGAGCAGATCGTAGCTGGCGCGCACCACCCGATCGAGTCCGGATTCGCTCAGGCCGAGGTCAGCCAGGAAGGTTCTGGCATCGGCTGGATCGAGCTGCGCAATCTCGAGCTCGATCTTCGCACACACCGCTGCCGCGCCGGTCGAGGCGCGTGACAGAAATGGCGCAAGCCCGGTGGCGGCCGCCGCGTCGCGCACGTTGGTCGCCGAGGCGACATCGCCTTCGTCCAGGTTGATCACGATGAGGAGCGGCTTGGCTGAGAGGAACTGGAAGCCGCGCAACCTGCGCAGATCGTCGCCGTGAAGTTCGAGGGCGCGGAGCGGGCGTCCCTCTTCGAGTGCCGCGCGGCACTGCACGAGCACATCGCGCTCGCGCTCGAAGTCGACGGACTTCGACTTCTTGAGATCCTTCTCGAGCCGCTCGAGCCGTCGCTCGGCGACGCCAAGGTCGGCCAGGATCAGTTCATCTTCCATCGCCTGCGCGTCGCGCGCGGGATCGATCGAGCCGCTCGGATGCGCGACGGCATCGTCGCGAAACGCGCGGACCACGTGGACGAGCGCGTGCGCGTTCTTGTACGCGACGACATCGACGAGCGCCTGCGCGCTGGCCGACTGTCCGGTGCCGGCGAAGTCCGCGAACTCCACGGTCGCGGGGACGCGCTTTCGCGGGTTGTACATCGCGGTCAGCGTGTCCAGCCTGGCGTCAGGAACACGTGACACGCCGATCGTCGCGTCGGCCTTTCCTTGCCCGCCGCGGAGAGTGTCGCGAGCGCTCGTCATCAACTGGAAGAGCGTTGATTTGCCGCTCGATCCGAACCCGATCAGTGCTGCCCTGAGCATGCCGCGCCGCCGCCTGCCAATCCGCTCCAGCGAGGCGGAGGGGTCCGCCGGCTCGAAGCCTCGGAAGAGAAACTGCGCATCGTAGCACGCCGCTTCCCAGCCCACAGGCGCTGCCTCCCTGGAAGAAGGTCTTGGTCATATGCCCATGCAGGCGACAATACGACGAAAGTTTGACGTAACTTACTTATCAGATGGGTTTTGCGTTGACATCCCATCTGGGCGTCGCCTACTATCTCGTGGAAATTATTGGAAGAAAGTGGAGTAGTGTCACGTGTTCAGGGGCAACGCGCCTGCTCGCATTGATGACAAGGGTCGACTCAAGGTGCCGAACACCTTTCGTGCGCCTCTCGAGCAGAAGTACGGCCGCGAGCTGTTCCTGACGAGTCTCTCCGGGGAGTACGTGCGCATCTACCCCATGCCGGTCTGGCTGGAGATCGAACAGAAGCTCGCAGAGATGCCGGCGGGACACCCGTCGAAGCTGCGTTTTCAGGATCGGACGAACTACTACGGTCAGGTTGGCGACCTGGACATTCAAGGCCGCGTCCTGATCCCGGTCCGTTTGAGAGAGTCAGCCACGATGCTCGGTGATGTCGACGTGCTTGGCCAATACAACTACCTCGACGTGTGGAACCACGACCGCTTCCTTGCGAAGCTGCAGCGCGAGCCCTTCACGGACGACGACGCGAAGGCGCTTGCGGAGTTCGGCATCTGATGACGCACGTTCCCGTACTCACAGCCGAGATGCTGCAGTTCCTGCAGCCCGCGCGCGGTGGCCTCTACGTGGACTGCACGGTCGGCCTCGGCGGTCACACTCGCGCGTTGCTCGAGTCTGGGGCGACCCGCGTGATCGGTCTCGATCGGGATCCGTATGCGCTGGCTGAGGCGCGCGTGACGCTGGCGCCATGGGGCGACCGTGTGTCGCTGGTGCACGCCGACTACCGCGAACTGGATCAGGTGCTGGATCGTCAGGGGATCGGTCCGGTTGACGGGGCGCTTGCCGATCTTGGCATCTCGTCGATGCAGCTCGAGATGGCGGGCCGGGGCTTCAGCTTCCAGCGTGACGAGCCGCTCGATATGCGGATGGACACGACACAGGGGCCGACTGCCGCCGACCTGATTGCCGAGGCCGCAGAAACAGAGCTGGCCGACGCGATCTATCAGTACGGGGAGGAGCGCTTCTCGCGGCGGATCGCGCGAGCGATCGTCACTGCGCGTGAGACGGCGCCTGTTGCGACGACGGGCCAGCTCGCCGCTCTGGTTCGGCGCGCCGTGCCACACCGCGGCTATTCGCGAATCGATCCGTCCACGCGGACCTTCCAGGCGCTGCGGATCTGGACAAATCGTGAGCTCGAGGGCCTCGACCAGTTCGTCGAAAGTGCTGCACGCCGGCTCCGCGTTGGTGCCCGGCTCGTCGTCATCGCCTTCCACTCGCTCGAAGACGGAGTCGTCAAGCACACGCTGCGCGCGCTCGAGCGAGGGCGTCTGCTGGTCAAGGTCCTGACGAAGAAACCCATTGCGCCCGGTGAAGAGGAAGTCAGCCGGAACCCGAGGGCCCGGAGCGCGAAGCTTCGCGCGGCCGAACGTCTGGCATGGCCCGTCGATCCTCAAGCAGGTGTTGCATGAAGGAGCCGATCGAGTACGCCATCAGGAAGGACGTCCGCAACAACCCAATCGTTCGCGAGATCGACGAGTCGCGCCAGCGAGCGCTCTGGCGATGGGTCCGCATCGGCGCGTTCCTCGTGATCGTCGGGCTCTTCTCCGCATGGCAGCATTTCGAGATCATCCGTCACGGCTACAGCATCGGTCAGATGGAGCGGGAGCGCGCCGAGCTCGAGGAGACCGCGCGCCGTCTGCGTCTCGAGATCGAGACGCTCCGCTCTCCGCAGCGCATCGAGGCGCTCGCCACGCGTGAGCTTCACCTGGTCGCGCCCTCGCATGCCGACGCCTTGATCATCGAACGTGTCGTTCCCGCCGCGCCCCCGGGCGGCACGGTGGTGGCCCGCCGGTGATTCGCCTCCCGCGTCCGTGGGCGCGCGACCCACGGAAGGCTGTTCCAGCCGCGAAGGCCGACTGGCGGGCGACCCTCAATCGCCGGATCGTCGTCACCGTTGCCGTGCTCGGCGTCTGGGCTCTTGGCATCGAGGCGCGGCTCGTCTACCTCCAGGTTCACTCTCATGCGGACCTGCTTGCCCGGGCGGAGCGGCAGCAGATGCGCACGCGCGCGATTCCGGCCAAGCGCGGCGACATCCTCGACCGCCGCGGCCGGGTGCTCGCGACGAGCGTGGACGTCGACTCGATTTACGCCGTGCCGACGGAGATCGCAGATCCGTCAGAGACGGTCGCCAGGCTGTGTGGTGCGCTGGGCGACTGCACGTCGCGCGAGCGCGAGACTCTCGTCGAACGGCTGGGCGGCGAACGGTACTTCGGATACGTACGTCGTCAGGTGTCGGCGGGCGAGGCGGGGCGCGTCGCCGACCTTGGACTGAGCGGGATCGGCTTCCTGAAGGAGAGCAAGCGCTTCTATCCCAAGGTCGAGCTCGCCGCGAACCTGCTGGGATTCGTCGGCGTCGACAACAAGGGCCTCGGCGGTATCGAGTCGGCCTTCGACGCGCAGATTCGCGGGAAGGACGGGACCGTGATGGTCCACGCGGACGCGCGGCGCCAGGCGTTCAGCCGGCTCGAGCAGCCGCCGACGGCTGGCGCAACGCTCGAGCTCACCGTCGACGAGTACATCCAGCACATCGCCGAGCGGGAGCTGAGAGCAGGCGTCCGGGAGAGCCGGGCCCGCGGCGGCACGGTCGTCGTTCTGGATCCGAACACCGGTGAGATTCTCGCGATGGCGAGTGCGCCGACGTTCAACCCGAACGCATACGGCCAGTCGAAGGAAGCGGCGCGCCGCAATCGAGCGGTGCAGGACATCTACGAACCCGGCTCGACGTTCAAGATCATCACCGCCTCGGCCGCCATCGAGGAGCGGGTGATGCCGATCGAGACCGAGATCGACGTCAGCGGCGGTTCCATCCGGCTCGGCTCGCGTGTCGTCCGGGACGTTCGCGACTACGGGCATCTCTCGTTCACCGACGTGATGGTGCGGTCGAGCAACGTCGGGGCAATCAAGATCGGCTTCCAAATCGGTCCCGAGCGCTTCAGCGACTACGTCAGCCGATTCGGTTTCGGCAAGCCGATCTCGCCCGACTTTCCCGGCGAGAGCCCCGGAATCGTGTGGGACCTGAAAGACTGGACCGACAGCGCCCTCATGTCGGTGTCGATGGGCTACCAGGTCGGTGTCACGCCACTTCAGATGGCGGCTGCCACTGCTGCCATCGCCAACGGGGGCGAGCTGATGGAGCCGCGCGTCATTCGGGCGCTTCTTCGTGACGACCAGCGGCAGGAGGTTCACCCCCGTGTCCTGCGCCGTGTTGTCAGCGAGGGAACGGCCGCCGCACTGACCGCGATCATGGAAGAGATCGTGGTCCGTGGAACGGGTCGCGCCGCGGCAGTGCCGGGCTACACCGTTGCCGGGAAGACAGGCACCGCGGCGAAGCTGGTCGGCGGTCGCTATTCGAACACCGAGTACAACGCGTCGTTCACCGGGTTCGCGCCGTCAAGAAATCCCGCCGTCGCCATCCTCGTGGTCGTGGACGCTCCGCACAGCGGCAGCGGCTACGGCGGCGCGACGCACGGCGGTGGCGCGATTGCGGCGCCCATCTTCCAGAAGATCGCGGAAGCGACTCTCCGGTATCTCGGGGTGCCCCCGTCGATCAACCCCGCACCGCCCGTGCTCGTCGCGCGGCCGGATGAGCAGCCGCGTCTGCCACCCGAGGAGGCCGCGCTCGAGCTCGTCAGCTTCCTCTCCGATCAGCCGGCGGGAACGGTGCCTGACGTTCGGGGCATGAGCGCCCGCGATGCGATGCGTGCCCTTGCCGCCCTTGGCCTCTCGCCTCGGGTCACCGGGGACGGTTTCGTCGTGTCGCAGGAGCCTGAACCGGGCAGTCCGCTTGAAGCCGGTACTGATGCTCTTCTCGTGCTCGACCGGGATCCTTCAGCAGCAAGTGCTTCGGCCCAACAATGAAGCTGAGCGAGGTCCTTCGCGCGCTGGCAGCTGCTGAACCGGCGGCTGTCGCCGGCTTGCGGCTTTCCCGCGAGGCCGACGCGGACGTGACCGGCATCGCCTACGACTCGCGAAGGGTCGAGGCTGGCGATGTGTTCGTGGCCCTCAAGGGACGCCATGCGGATGGAACCGCGTTTGCCCGGGAAGCCATCGAGCGTGGGGCGGCGGCGATTGTTTCCGCTCAGCCCGCACCGCCTGACGTTCCGGTTCCCTGGATTGCCGCAGGCGACCCGCGGCTTGCGCTTGCCCTGCTCTCGGCGGCGTTCTACCGCCATCCGAGCTCGGAGCTGCAGGTCGTCGGCATTACGGGCACCAATGGGAAGACGACGGTCGCGCACCTGATCGCGTCGATCTTCGACGCCGCCGGCATCTCGAGCGGAATGATTGGCACCGTGGGCTACCGAATCGGATCCGAGATGCGGGCTGCGACCCACACGACGCCCGAGGCTCCGGATTTGCAAGCGTTGTTGCGCGAGATGGTCGATCGTGGATGTGGTGCGTGTGCGATCGAGGTCTCCTCGCACGCCTTGTCGCTGCGCCGGGTCGACGGCATGACCTTCGCGGCTGGCGTCTTCACGAATCTGACTCGCGATCACCTCGATTTTCACGGGGACATGGAGTCGTACTTCCAGGCCAAGCGCCGCTTGTTCGACATGCTCCCGGGCGACGCGCCGAGCCTCCTGAACGTCGACGACCCCAGAGGCCCCGCTCTGGTCGAGATCGCACAGCGGCCCGTCACCTATTCACTGAACAGGACGGCGGACATTACTGCCGGTCCCCTGTCGTTCTCGCTCGAGGGTCTGAGATTCGACGTGCGGACTCCGCGGGGCACGCTGCACATCCAGTCGACGCTCGTCGGGCGCCCGAACGTCTACAACATCCTGGCAGCAGTCGGCGCCGCAACCGCGCTTGGTCTCTCGTTCGATGCGATTGAGCGTGGCGTGCGTTCGCTCGAGGGCGTTCCCGGGCGATTTCAGATCGTCTCGAGCGGCAAGGACGGAATCACCGTCGTCGTCGACTATGCCCATACCGACGACGCCCTTCGGAACCTTCTTGAAACGGCGCGGCCTCTCGCCCGCGGGCGGCTCATCACGGTGTTCGGCTGCGGCGGCGATCGCGATCGCACCAAGCGTCCCCTGATGGGCGCGGTCGCGAGCCGGCTCAGCGATGTCATCGTGATCACGTCGGACAACCCGCGCAACGAAGACCCGATGCGGATCATCGAGGAGATTCAGCGGGGAATCACCGGCGACACGCAGCGGCCGGGCGACGCACCGCCCCTGACGATCGTGGACCGCGGGGAGGCCATCGCACGGGCGATATCGATCGCCCGTCCCGGCGATCTCGTGCTGATCGCCGGCAAGGGACACGAGACGTATCAGGTCATCGGGCACCGGGTCATCGCGTTCGACGATGTCGCAGTGGCGCGCGAAGCGCTGAGTCGCCGCCGCACGAACTCGGGTGTTGTCTAGGACCGCCGAGTGGCAGAGCAGACGGATGCTTCAACGGAGTCAACGCGCGACACGGGACACGACTGATGCTCTATCACTTGCTGTACCCGCTGCGCACCGAGCTGTCCGTTTTGAACGTGACCGGCTACATCACGTTCCGGACAGCCGCGGCCAGTCTCTCCGCGCTGGCGATCAGTCTTCTGCTCGGCCCGTGGCTCATCCGCAAACTCAGGCAGTTTCAGATCGGACAGGTGATCCGGCAGGAAGGACCGACGACACATCGGCCCAAGGCCGGAACCCCGACCATGGGCGGGCTGCTCATTCTGGCGGGCGCACTCGTGCCGACTCTGCTCTGGGCCGATCTGACCAACGTCTACGTCTGGATCGCGGTCATCGCGACCGTGGCTTTCGGCGCGATCGGCTTCGCCGACGACTATCTCAAGATCGTGCGCCGCGATCACCACGGACTCCGGCCCCGCTACAAGCTGCTGTGGCAGGCAGTCGCGGCGTCGGTCGTCGGGGTGTCGCTGCTCGTACTGGCGGAGAACGGGCTCTACAACACGCGGTTGATCTTTCCGTTCTTCAAGAACCTGATTCCCGATCTGGGATTCTTCTACCTGCCGTTCACCATCTTCGTGCTGGTGGGATGGTCGAACGCGGTCAATCTGACCGACGGGCTCG
>JBFWPD010000170.1:0-7982 GCA_050250175.1 Vicinamibacterales bacterium | reverse complement strand
GCCCGCTCCGCGAGACCAGCCGCGACGACGTTCTTCGCGATGTAGCGCGCCATGTAGGCGGCCGAGCGATCGACCTTCGTGGGATCCTTGCCGGAGAATGCGCCCCCGCCGTGTGGCGCTGCGCCGCCGTAGGTATCCACGATGATCTTGCGTCCGGTCACGCCGGCGTCGCCGTGCGGGCCGCCAACGACGAACCGGCCCGTCGGGTTGACGTAGAACTTGGTGTTCTGATCGATCATCGCCGCGGGAATCGCGGGACGGATGAGCCGCTCGATGATGTCGGCGCGCATCTGCTCGTTGGTCACGTCGGGACTGTGTTGGCTCGAGACCACGACGGCATCGACCCGGAGTGGCTTGTCCCCGTCGTATTCGACCGTGACCTGGGACTTGCCGTCCGGACGCAGGTAATTCAGCACGCCATCGCGACGCGCGCACGACAGCCCCTTCGTGAGCCTGTGCGCGAGCATGATCGGCAGCGGCATCAATTCGTCTGTGTCCCGGCACGCGTAGCCGAACATCAACCCCTGGTCGCCCGCGCCGCCCGTATCGACACCCATCGCGATGTCGGGCGACTGGCTGTGGATTGACGAGAGCACGGAACAGGTCTCGGCATCGAAGCCGAACTTCCCCCGCGTGTAGCCCACGTCCGCAATCGTCTTGCGCACGACGGCTTGATGATCGATCTTCGCCGTCGTCGTCACCTCGCCCGCAATCAACGCCAGTCCGGTCGTCACGAGCGTTTCGCACGCGACGCGGCTCTGAGGATCTTCGGCAAGAATCGCGTCGAGAATCGAGTCGGAAATCTGATCGGCAATCTTGTCCGGATGGCCTTCAGTGACCGATTCCGACGTGAAGAGATGCCGCCCCTTACGGCTCATGCAAACTCCTTCTGCAGCTGCGTGTTAAGCGTCGCCACGAACCCCGAAAAGCAGAGTCCAGCCAAACGGCTAAGTCTAGCAGATCAGACCCGGGGGTGAAACCGCTCGTACACGCTCTTCAATCGTGCCTCCAGGACGTGGGTATAGATCTGCGTCGTCGACAGATCGGCGTGGCCGAGCATCAGCTGGATCGAACGCAGGTCCGCTCCGCGATCGAGGAGATGCGTGGCGAATGAGTGACGGACGACGTGCGGGCTGAGGGATCCGGGGAGCCCGGCGCGGCGTCCGTGCGCCTTGAGAATCTTCCAGAACCCGACGCGTGTGAGCGGACCGCCCCGCGCATTCACGAACAGCCGCGCGGCGCCTCGCTGCGGGCGCCGGCCTTTCACGCCGAGGTGCGGCCGTGCCTCCACCTGAAAGCGGCGGACCCACTGCGCCGCCTGCTCTCCGATCGGCACGATGCGCTCCTTGTTTCCCTTGCCGAGGCACGTCACGTACTCCGCGTCGAGGTGGAGGTCGGTGGGACGCAGCGAGACGAGCTCGGAGACGCGAAGGCCTGTTGCATACAGCAGCTCGAACATCGCGCGGTCGCGCAGGCCCAGCGGTGTCGAGACGTCAGGCTGCGTCAGAAGCGCGTCGATCTGTTCCGTCGACAGGAACGTGGGAAGCGCAGGCCAGGCCTTCGGCGGCCGCAGATCTTCGGCGGGGTTCTTCTCGATCTGATGGTCGAGTACGAGGTAGCGATAGAAACCGCGGACGGCGGCGACGGCGCGAGCGACCGATCGCGGCGAGAGCCCCCGGGATCGCAGCGCACGCACGAACGCCTCGAGCGCCGGTCTGTCCAGCGTGAGGACGCGCAGCTCGTGCGTGGACGCGTACGCCGCGAGCGCCTGCAGATCGCGTCCGTAGCTCTCCAGGGTGTGAGCGGCCAGGCGCCGTTCGATCCGGAGGTGGTCGAGATACGAGTCGATCACGTGTGTCAGCCTGCGATCGTGATGCCCGCTGTCATGAGCGTCAAGTGCGTATCGCCAGCTTCGTAGCGAACGATCGCAGCCAGCCGGCGTCAGCGGTGCCTCCTCATCCGGAATAGGAGGAAGGAGCCGCTCCCCCGTGATAACATCCGCCGTTTGCTGGGTTCCGAGGTCGTCTGACACATGCCTGTGCATTCCAAGTGGCAGTCCCTGCCTACTGAGGCCATCAATCCTGCCACGCTCGCGATTGACAAGCTCTCCCCTGCGGACATCGTGGAGGGCATGCTCAACGAAGAGAAGAAGACGCTGGCCGCCGTCCATCGTGAGAAGGAACGCATCGCCGTCGGCATCGACATCATCACGCAGGCGCTGCGTCGAGGCGGGCGGATCATCTTCGTCGGCGCGGGGACCAGCGGCCGGCTTGGCGTGCTCGAGTCGGCAGAGATGCCGACCACGTTCGGGACCGACAGCTCGCTGGTCCAGTCGATCATCGCCGGCGGACGGACCGCGATCGAGCGCTCGAAGGAAGGCGTCGAGGACAACTACGAGGAAGGCGCCCGCTCGGTGAACAGGCTGCACCCGACGCGCAAGGACGTCGTGATTGGCGTGTCGGCGAGCGGGATGACGCCGTTCGTGCGAGGCGCGCTGACGAAGGCACGCCGCAACGGGTCGAAGATCATCTTCGTGACCTGCGATCCGCGCACGGAGCTTCAGACCTTCGTGGACCTCACCATCGCCCCTGCCGTCGGACCTGAGGTGATCGCGGGGTCGACGCGCCTCAAGGCCGGCACGGCAACCAAGCTCGTGCTGAACATGCTGACGACGGCCTCGATGGTGCGGATCGGCAAGACCTACGGCAACCTGATGGTCGACGTGCAGGTCGGCTCGGAGAAGCTGCGCGACCGCGCGCGCCGGATCATCGGCATCGTCACGGGTCTCGAGTACGAGGACGCCGATCGTCTCCTTCGGCGCGCACACTGGAACGTCAAGGCGGCGATCGTCATGCAGAAGACAGGACTGCCGTACGCACGCGCCGTCACGAAGCTTCGCAAGGCCCACGATTTCGTGCGCGACGCGATTGGCGAAGATGTCGAGCCGCGCCTCAAAGAGCTGCTGCACCTCGGTTAGCCGCTCTCGCATGCCGGTCACGCACCGCAGACTGCTCCACCGCCTTCCGGTCGTTCTCGCGATTCTCGTCGTCGTCGTCCTCGCCCCGCGCGCGTCGGCCGATGACGTTCGTGCGCTGTGGGTGGTGCGGACGACACTGACCTCGCCCGAAAGCATCGATGCGATGGTGACGGCCGCCAGGGACGGTGGTTTCGACACGCTCCTGGTGCAGGTTCGCGGGCGCGGGGACGCCTACTTCGCAAGCGATCTTGAACCGCGGCCCGGCTCGCTGGCTGGTCAGCCGGACTCATTCGATCCGCTGGCGCACACCATCGCCAGGGCCCACGCCGCCGGCTTGCGGGTGCACGCGTGGATGAATGTCAATCTGGTTGCCGGCATGAACGAACTGCCGGCTGTCGACGGCCATGTCGTGGCCGAGCATCCGGAATGGCTGATGGTTCCGCGCGACCTGAGCCGCACGCTCGCGGACCTGGCGCCCTCGGATCCCGCCTATGTGAGCCAGCTGGCCGAATGGGTTCTGTCGCGGCCCAGTGAAGTCGAGGGCCTCTACCTGTCACCGATGACGAACGAGTCGGTGGCGTACACGGTCAGGATCTTCGCGGACGTCGCGCGGCGGTACGACGTCGACGGCATTCACCTCGACTACGCCCGTTACCCCGGCCAGACCTTCGACTACAGCCGCAGCGCGATGGACGCGTTCAGGGCATCGCTGCTGTCCAGAATCGACGGCGAGGAGCGGGCTCGCCTTGACGCCAGGCGTGCAGACGAGCCGACGGTCTACGCAGATGCGTTTCCTGAACGATGGGACAGCTTCAGGCGTGAACGGCAGACCAGCCTCGTGGCGCGCATTCGTGCGGCGGTCAAGTCCGCACGCTCCGACGTCGTCTTCAGCGCCGCCGTTTTTCCCAATGCGTCCGACGCGCGGGAACACCGGTTTCAGGACTGGCCGGCGTGGCTCGAAAGCGGCGTCCTCGACGTCGTGTGTCCGATGGTCTACACGACTGACGCCGACACGTTCTCCGCACAGGTGAACGCGGTGAGAGCCTTCGCTCCTCGTGAGGTCGTGTGGAGTGGTATCGGCGCCTATCGTCTCTCACCGTCGGACGTCGTCGGGCGCATACGCCTCGCTCATTCCCTCGACGTCGGCGGCGTCGTGCTCTTTTCGTACGACAGCCTGGCCGACACGGGCCGTGGCCCCTCTCAGGTGGCAGACATCGGGCGTGCGGCGTTCGACCCATAGTCTTCGAGAAGACCATGACATCCGATTGGCGGTCTCCTCACCATCCGCCCGGCGCTGCCCATGCTCGATCTGTGATCGAAGCGGCAATCGCGCGGCGATTGGTGCCCGCAGCCGCCCTCGAGGTTGGCGACAGTCGTGGCGCGCTCTGGCGCGACGCATTGGGCGCCATGACCTTCGACGCCGAGGCATCCCCGGCACGCGAGTCGACGATCTTCGATCTGGCCTCACTCACAAAGCCGACTGCGACGACGACGGTGATGCTCGAGCTGTGCGCGTCCGGCCAGCTTCAGTTGGACGAGCACGTCTCGGCGTTCTTTGCCGATTGGCGAGGTGCAGATCGAGAACGGGTCACCGTGCGCGATCTCCTGGAGCACGCGTCAGGCTTGCCGCCGAGACTCCTCGACCAGCCGCCGCTCACCCGCCGCGAGTTCGAGCACGACATCTGTACGGTCGCTCTTGCGCATGCCCCCCGGACGGCGGCTCTGTACAGCGACCTTGGCTTCATCCTGCTCGCGTTCCTGGCCGCTGACCGCGGACAGGCGTCGTTCGCCGATCAGTTCGACGCGCTGTGGCGCCGACTCGTCGATGCGAGGCCCCTTGAAGCCGCGGGAGATGAGGTCCTCGAGTTCCTGCCGCGGCCACACCGCCGTCCGGAGACGGCGCCCACGTTGCCCCTCGATGTGGACCTGCGCCGCGGACGAACGTTGGTCGCCGAGGTCCACGACAACTATGCCGCGGCACTCGGCGGCGTTGCGGGGCACGCCGGCTTGTTCGGCAACAGCGCCGGCGTCGGATTGTTCGCTCGCGCGATCTTGCGGGCCGCGCGTGGAGATGCGATGCCGGCGCCGCTGCTGCCTGAGTCGATCGCCCAGGCGACCATACGCAGCACGGTTCCCGGGAGCTCTCGCGCGCTCGGATGGGACACGATGCTGCCCACCTCGTCGTGCGGAACGCGAATGTCTCAGCAGGCGTTCGGACATGTCGGTTTTACCGGCACGTCGCTGTGGATCGATCCGATCCGGGATCGGTACTTTGTGTTGTTGACGAATCGAGCGTGCGGCGGCGGGACGCTTGATGAGATGAGAGAGCTGCGCCGGAGCTTTCACGACGCACTGGGCGATTTCTAGGGCGCTACTCCACGACCGCTACTGGGGTTTCCGCCACGGCCCGCGTTGCTCGAGCCGCTCCCGCGCCCGCGTCCGATGTCGGCGCCGCGGCCTCCGCGGCCCGCCGCTCCACGGCCGGCGAACCCGCGACCGCGCCCGGCGCCCGCCGGAGCGCCGCGCCCGCCTCGTCCGGCGCCGTTCACTTCGCTTCCTCCCCCCTGCCCATCTCCGCCGGGTGATTCACCGCCCGAATGCACGAAGAGCCACTGGTCGTAGACGGTCTGCCCTTCGTAGATGCGGATTGACCGTTGCCGGCTGCTCGAGACCACACCGACGATTGGGCCTGGTCCAGCTGCGGCAGACGCGGGGACGCCGGGTTGCTCCTGACCCTGACGGATGAGGACGAAGTCGCCGCCCGTGATGGGATCCTTGAACGCCTTTCGCAGGAAGCGTCCTTCGATCAGAGCGTCGAGGTCTGGCGGCAACACACCGGGGCCGTTGCGGCGCTCATACAACTGGATTGCCCGGCGATACTGCTCGCCACGAAAGACGAGCTCCACTTCGCGCTCGCGCTGCACCATCTGCCGCCAGACGGGCATGGCCACGGTCAGCATGATCGCCATGATGTTCAGACTGACGAGGAGCGCCACCATGGCGTAGCCTGCCTCGGTCGATCGCGAGACGCCTGCGGCGGTTCTACCACTCGGCATACGCCGATCCATCGAGCGCCGCATCTTCCGAGGCGCTCTTCACGTCGAAGACTCCGGGCGGTGCCGCCGGATCGTTCAGGTTCGTTTCAGCCGGCACGGGCAGCCAGCTCGTCGAGGATCCGGTGAAAGGATCGACAGGGAGTTGGCGGAGATAGCCGTCGGTCACCAGGGCGTCGAGTGTCTCCGGATACGCGTTCTTGTCGGCATAGTACTGATCGATCGCGTCGCGCATCCGGAAAAGGTCCTCGCGGAGTACGGCCTCTCTCGAGCGGATGACGCTGTTCCTGTATTGCACCAGGCCAAGGGTCGCCAGCGTGACGATGATCGTCATGACGACCATCAACTCGATGATCGTGAACCCGGCACTCCGGCGGAAGACGCGTGCTCTCGTCGTCATCGCTACCAGTCCCGATAGCGGGTGCCGTCGAGCGCCGTACCCGGGAAATTCGTGTAGATGTCGTAGACGTTCTGTCCGCCCCAGCGTGTCGAGTCGGGCTGGTCCTGATACGAGCGCAAACCCCACTCGGTTGAATGCGTCATCGGATCGATCGGGACCCGCCGAAGAAATCGAAGGCGGCGTCCTGTCTGGTCGTTGGCGACCGGCACACCCTCGACCAGGATCTCGAGATCGGGCGGATAGCCTTCGGCACCGGCCTGGAGATCCAGCGATGCGATCTGGCCGAGATCGGCGGCGTCCTTGTACTGGTCGATCGCCGTGCGGATCTCGCGCAGGGCCCGGCGCAGCTCGGACTCCCGCTGTCGTGTCGCCGCGACCCTCGCCAGGGGCATCACCGCCGACGCGAGGATCAGGATGATCGTCGTGACGACGATGAGCTCGATGAAGGTATAGCCGCTGTTCGATCTGAGAATCCTCATACCCGCTGCATCCTGCCCCCCGGGGCAATTCCCGTCTAGGGCAGGACCGTAATCTGGGTCGGTTGAAAGCTCAGTCCGATCTGCGTGCCGTTCGGACTCGTGGCGACGCCGCTGATCGTGATCGGAGTGCCTCCGGGCGCGACGGGCTCGAACAGCACGGCGGCGACGACGCCGCTCCCGGTAGCTCCCGTCGCATCGGATGATCGCGTCATGCTGACGTCGATGCGTCCGGGGCTTGCCTGCTGAGTGAACGCCGCATCCACGCCACCCACCCGCATGAAGCTTCCTTCCTGCACGGCACGGACGCGAACCACTGCCGGATCGAAGGTCAGCGAGACCGCCAGGGTCGAGATCCGTTCGGCGTTGTTGATGACGATCGGCACCGTGTACGGGCCACCGCCGACACGAACGGCGGCGTCCGGTGGAACGGCGGAGAGTATCGCGGCGCCGACCAGCGCGGCCGGTGAGCTGGCTTGAGGCGCCGGCGGCGGAGGCACACGGGTCGGCACGCCGCTCGCGGGCGCGCCGATGTTCGCCGCAGTGTCCGGCGCTATGACGATACCGGAAGCGGCACCAGGGGCGGCTGTTGCGCCCGGTGTGGCGGCTCCTCCAGTCGGTGCGGGAGGCACTTCCGGAATGGCCACTGGAGGTGGCGCCCCGAAGATCGACGGCGCATCGCCGAGGCTCAGGTTCTGCTGCGACCCGATCGCGATGGGCATCAGATCCTGAGGGCCGATCTCGTTGCCGCGGATGATGTGCGGCGTCAGGATCATCACGATGTCGGTCTGTGTGATGTCGGCCTTGTTCGCCGAGAAGAGCCGCCGGAGCACCGGCAGGTTCATGATGCCGGGGAATCCGGTCAGCACCATCCGTTCGTCCTCGCGCAGCAGGCCGGCGAGCAGGTTCGATTCGCCGTCACGCAGCCGGAGACGCGTCGTCAGCGTGCGTTTGCCGAACGAGGGCACCTCGACGCCAGCCACCGAGAGTGGGGGCCCGTGCGAGCTGTTGTCGAGAATCTGGTCGAGGATGTTGTCGCAGTCGAGCGTGTCTCGAGGCGGGTGTTCGATGTTCTC
>JBFWPD010000169.1:0-7984 GCA_050250175.1 Vicinamibacterales bacterium | reverse complement strand
GCGAGGGGCTCGTCGCCGGCGACCAGACGATCGCGGGCGAGCTCCGCGACACCGGGTTGCCCGTCGTGCTGGCCGTCAACAAGTCGGACGACAAGCGCACTCGAGCCGGGCTGATGGAGTTCTATCAGCTCGGGTTCGAACCCGTACAGGAGATCTCGGCCGAGCATGGGACCGGCGTCGGGGATCTGCTCGACGAGATCGTGTCGCGGCTCGGGAGCAAGCGCCGGGCGCCGGCCGATGAAGGGCAGCATGAGGCGGCGCCCGCCGGAGCTGCCGGACCCGGAACGCGGGCGACCGACCAGAACCGCGAAACGGGGGTCGCCATCGTAGGCCGTCCGAACGCCGGCAAGTCGTCACTCCTCAATCGCTTGCTCAAGGAGGAGCGCGCCCTCGTCAGCGACATGCCGGGAACCACTCGCGATTCAATCGACGCGGTGCTGACCTGGCACAGGCGGCGGTTCCGGATCGTGGACACGGCGGGCATGCGTCGCGCCGGCCGCGTCGCAAGTGGCGGTGTCGTCGAGCTGGTGAGCGTCGCTGGCGCGAAGCGCGCCATCGTCGATGCCGATGTCGTCGCGCTGGTCATCGACGCGCGCGAAGGCGCTACGGATCAGGACGCGGCGATTGGCGGGGAAGTCGACCGGGCCGGACGCGGCATCGTCATCGTCGTCAACAAGTGGGACCTGCTGTCCACGCCGAATGCCGATGTATCGAAAGGCTTTGACGCGGAACTGAGACGGCGGCTGAAGTTCCTCGACTACGCACCGATCCTCCATATCTCGGCGCTGACTGGATCGCGGGTTCCCAAGGTGCTCGAGGTGATCGACCGGGTGGCCGCCGCCCGGCGCGAACGTGTTTCCACACCGGTCCTCAACCGGTTCATCGCGTCGGTGACGGCAGCGAACCCGCCGGTGAGTCCCGGCCGCCGTCAGGTCCGGATCCTCTACGCCGCGCAGATTGGCGTGGCTCCGCCGTCGTTCGTCTTCTTCACGAACGTGGCGACCACGTTTCACTTCTCGTATGAACGCTTCCTCGTGAACCGCCTGCGCGAGGAGTTCGGCTTCGTGGGCACGCCGATTCGTGTCCAGGCCCGGCGCCGAGCCAGATGACGCGTTCTGAAGATCTGGAAGTCTGGGAATCTGCAAGTCTGGAAATTTGACGACGGCTACGGGCCGGCGACGTTCTGCTATCGAAGCAGACCTCAGCGAACTGGCGGACGCTAGTGAGAGGAGAATCACCAGATTTCCAAATTCCAAGATTTCCAAATTTCAGCGTAAGTACCTGAGCCTGCTATACTCTGACGTCACTCCGCCGATGGCAGAAAACGTCGCGCACGTCGAGATTCCAAACCGCGCGCTGTTCAGGGCGTCCGAGGTCTGCGATCTGATGAAGGTCCAGCCTTACGTTCTGCGCACCTGGGAGGCGGAGTTTCCCGGTCTTGGCGTGTCGAAGGCCGCTGGAGCGCCGCGCGTCTACCGGCGGAGCGACGTGGAGCAGGTTGCGCGCATAAAGCACCTGCTTCTGGTCGAAGGCTTGACACTGGCGGGCGCGCGGCGAAAGCTCGAGGTCGAGTCCACGCCGGTCGCGCCTGATGAGCCTGCGCTCGACGAGCTCATTGGTCAGAATGCGCGCGAGCGCCTGACGGCTGTGAAGCATGGCCTGCGGTCGATTCTCGAATTGCTCTCCGGCGCTGCTGCCGGACAGGAGTTCCGGCTCGCCGCACCGGTGGCAGCAGGTTCGGGGCAAGGATCACCGGCGCATCGCAAGACAGACCCTCGAAAGCCCGCGGCCCCTGCACGCCGCAACGTCGTCGCCCGTCGCAAGCGACCGTCGTAGTTCCACCTGAATTCGGGATGTAGCGCAGCCTGGTAGCGCACTTGACTGGGGGTCAAGGGGCCGCCGGTTCGAATCCGGCCATCCCGACCAATTCCCCATTTCTGCAGCCTTTCGTCCACGGGGCTCCGGCAGTTTCAGCAAGGTCATTCCCACCCGCTGCCCGCAGCCTGACGAAGGGCCGACTCCCTCACGCGAGCGTAGAATGCGACGAATGAACCGGCTGGCCGGTAGCGCCGTCTGTGTCCATCTGCTGCTGGCAGGCCTGGTGACGACGGCGTGTCGGCAGCCGCCGCCCGAGCAGCAGTTTCGCGACATCACGGTGTACCGGCCCATTGGAACCTGGACGGGTCGAGGGCCGCAGCAGACAGAGGCGTTCATCGGACAAACCGGCGCCTTTCGCGTCCGGTGGCACACCGAAAATACTCCGGGTACCTCCAATGGCACTTTCCGGCTGTTCCTGCACAGCAGCGTAAGCGGCAGGCTCCTGCTGACGGTGGCCGAACGGCAGGGCGCTGGGGGTGGCGAAGCCCATGTGGTTGAGGACCCCCGCGAATTTTTTCTCGTGATCGACGCGTCCGGCCTCGAGTGGTCGGTCACCCTGGACGAAGCGGTCAGCGCCAGAGCCCCGGTTGACGGAAGTGACGGAACCCTTTGACTCTGCGCCCCGGGTGCGCTTCAATGCGCACAGCGCGGAGCCCGCTGTAGATAGCCCTTCGGGGAGGTACATGAGATGGCGACGAAGCTGGTCGGACAGAACTACACCACGCCCGATCTGGTAGCGAAGGTCACCGGGCAGGCCAAGTATGCCGAGGACTTCCGGGCAGAGGGGATGCTGTTCGCCAAGCTTCTCCTGAGCCCGATGCCGCACGCACGCGTGCGCAGCATGGACCTGAGCGCGGCGATGGCGATGCCCGGCGTCAGGGCCATCCTCACTGTTGACGACCTTCCCGAGGTTGTCGAGGGCGCCAACCTGGGCGAGGGCATCATCGCCAGCACGCTGAGCGAGCGCGGCCTGACGAACGAGCCGCTCTACGAGGGCGAGCCGGTCCTGGCGGTCGCCGCCGTCGACGAATTCACCGCTGCCGAAGCGATCGAGCGGATCATGATCGACTTCGAACCGCTCCCCTTCGTAGTCGATCCGATCGAAGCACTGCGTCCCGGCAGTTCGAATGCGAGGACCCAGGGCAACGTCTGGGTTCGTCCCGTCCCTGTCGAGGGGGCGCCGCCCGCGGGCCCGAGAGTCGAAGAGCTGAAGTGGACGCAGGAGGACTTCGACGCCGCGGGTCCCGGACAGATGCCGCTCGGCCGCCACACGGATGAATGGGCGGTCGGCGACGTCGAGGCCGGACTCGCGCAGGCAGATCTCGTCCTCGACGAGACGTTCGTCGGATCGAACACCAGCCATGAGCCGATGGAAACGCGCACGGCGATGGCCTACTGGCAGAACGGCAAGCTGTACATGCACTGCTCGACACAGAGCACGATGCGCACTGTCGGTGCAGTCGCGCGCTGGGTCGGCATTCCTCCGGCCGACGTCGTCGTGATCAGCGAGTTCACCGGTGGCGGCTTCGGGAGCAAGGGCTCGTCCTCGGTGTTCGTCGCCGTCGCCGCCTTGCTGTCGAAGAAGGCCAACGCGCCGGTGATGATGCGCATCACGCGCGACGACGAGTTCTATGTCGGGCGCGCGCGCCCGGCGCTGCACTCGCGCCTGAAGGTCGGGTTCAGGAAAGACGGGCGCATCACGGCCATCGACGGCCTCGTCGTGACCGACAACGGGCCGTACGACGTCGTCGGCGATCCGCGGTCAGCAGGCGACCACATCTCGCTCTCGTATCAGCCGGAGTCCATGCGGTGGCGATCGCTGAACGTGCTGACCAATACGCCGCCGCGCGGCGCCCAGCGCGCCCCGGGCGGCATGCAGGGCAACGCGCTGATGGCGCCAATTATGGCCAGGGCCGCCCGCCAGCTCGGGATCGATGAGGCGGTGATTCATCGGACCAACGCGCCCGAGGGTCAGGCTCCGTTTGGCGGACCGCTCGCGAATGGACGCCAGAACTTCGTGACCAGTTCGCTCCTGAAGGACGCCATCGACCGCGGCGTGGAGATGTTCAACTGGAACGAGCGGCGGGCGCGGAGCGGCCAGCGCAACGGATCGAGGGTGCGCGGAGTCGGAATGGCCGTCAGCGCCTATTCGGCGGGCTCGCTCGGCTTCGACGGGTTGATGGTCATTCGTCCAGACGGCCGTCTGGTGGTTCAGTCGGGCATCGGCAATCTGGGCACCGAGTCCACGTTCGACAGCCATCGAGTGGCCGCCGAGATTCTTGGCGTGCCGTGGGAGAAGGTGGAGATCGTGTGGGGCAACACGGCGAAACACCTGCCGAACACATGCGGCCAGGGTGGCAGCCAGACGTCGCACGCGATGCCGCGCGCGGCCCACGCGGCAGCGATGGACGCGAAGCGCAAGCTCCAGGAGATCGCCGCGCAGACGCTCGGCGGAAGTCCCGAGTCGTACACCGTGGACAACGAGCGTGTCTTCTCGGGTGGCCGCGGCATGACGCTCGCGCAGGCGGCACAGCGCGCTATTGAACTTGGCGGCCGTTACGACGGCCACGAGCTGCCCGAGGAGATCAACGCCTTTACCAAGACCTCCGCGGCCGCGCTTGCCGGTCAGGGTCTGATGGGGGTCGCGCGCGATGCATACGGCCGCGAGGGCGCCTCGAAGTCGTACGTCGCGGCCTTCGCCGAAGTCGACGTCGATGTCGAGACCGGCGTGTATCACATCCTCGACCTCCTGGCCGTCGCCGACGTCGGCACTGTCCTGCATCCCCGCAATCTGGGAGGTCAGGTGCTCGGCGGGATCATGCTGGGTATCGGACACGCCCTCGGACAGAAGTGGGTCTATGACCAGCACTACGGCGTGCCGCTGGCCAAGCGCTTCTACAACAACAAGCCGCCGACGATTCTCGATGCTCCTCAGCGGATGCGGTGGGCCGCGCTCGACGTGGCCGATCCGCAGACGCCCGTAGGGTCGCGCGGCGTCGGAGAGGCGCCTGTCGGGGCCGGTTGCGGCGCGATCATGAACGCGATTGCCAATGCCGTCGGCGACGAAGTGTTCAGGCGCTCGCCGATCACGGCCGACATGATCCTGACGGCGCTCGAAGAAGGACGCCCGACGCATCCGCCGCTCATGGCGAACGTCTGATCCTTCGATCGCGCCGGGCAAATGAAGGGCCGCGCCTGCCAGCGCGGCCCTTTTCGTTCGTGATGGTCCGGCCCCGAATGGTCCAGCCCCGAGACCTCGCATGTCCGTCCCGGTTTTCCTTCCGCCAGCGACAGGATTCGGGTGGCCCGTGTGGCCAAGCTCGGCCGTGTCGTTGCGGTGTTCTCTCTCCAAAAAAGAACATAGCGTAGAGCTTGTCGCGGGTGCTCCCCTCGCATAAGCTCTTGTCTCCATTTTTCCCGCATGGGCCCCGAAGACAACTCGCGACTGCAGGCGAGCAGACGCTCGTCGAGTCTCTGATGCAGCAGCTGTCCACCGACTTTGGCGATCCCATCGCGCAGCAGATCCGGGCTGCTCACCGCGAGATCGCGGAGCGATGGCTCCATCGCCTGGAGGCGATCCTTTCCGTCGAAACGAGCGAGATCTTCCCATCGGCGGAGATCCTCGACCACATACCCGCGCTGATTCACGAGATTGCCGATCATGTCGGCGTCGCCTCCTCCGAAGGACTCGTCGCGAACACGACGGCGTTCGCCAAGGCGCGCGAGCTCGGCGAGCTGCGCTTCGCTCAGAAAGCGTCCGTCCATCAACTGCTTCGCGAGTACCGGATCCTGGGAGCGGTACTCGGCGCATTCGTCCAGGAGCGGTTTGCGCAGCTCGCGCCAAGCCCGCCACCGGCTGAGGCCATCACGGTGATGAACCGCTTGAGCGAGGCGGTGTTCATCCTGCTGCAGACGACGGTGGATACGTTCGTCGGACGCTATACGGAGAGGATCGAGGAGCAGACCGAGCGGCTCGAAGGCTTCAACCGCATGGTGAGTCACGAGCTGCGGCAGCCGCTGAGCAGCGTGCTCTATGCCGTGGAGCTGTTGCGCGGGCCCGCTATCGCCGACGCGGAAAAACGCTCCCACGTGATGGACATTGCCGATCGGAACGCACGCAGACTCGCACAGTTGCTCGGCATGCTGGGTGCACTTGCGAGGCCGGAGACCGACAACCCGCAGCTCCAGTCGATCGATGTGTCGAAGCTGGTCCACGAGGTGCTCAGGCAGCTGCGCGATCTGGCGCAGTCTCGAAGCGTAGCGCTCCGTGCTGTCGTTGGAGCGCGCGCGCTCACCGTGGATGTCTCACGACTGGAGCTCGTCCTGATCAACCTCGTGTCGAACGCGATCAAGTACTCGGATTCATCCAAGCCCGAGCCGTTCGTCGAGGTGGCGTTGCTCGACGACACCGACGAGTGCGTGCTTCGGGTGTCCGACAATGGTCTCGGCATCGCCGAGGCAGACCAGCCGGGCATTTTCCGGAAGTTCTTCCGGGCGCACGCCGCGCAGGATGGAGCGCTCGGAACCGACGGCCTCGGCCTGGGGCTCGCCATTGTCGCGGAATGCGTGAAAGCGATGGGCGGGACGATCGCCTTCACGTCTCGCGAAGGCGTCGGCTCGACGTTCGTCGTCACGCTGCCGGTACAGGCCGAGTCGCCTCGTGGCTCGACATCCACGTAAGGCGCCGACGAAGACGAACGAGGTCGGAGCCGGTCACGCTACGGCATCAGCAGAACGAGCCGCGGGTAAATCAGATTCTCGTTGGCCACACGGTCACGGTTCAGGTCCCAGATCTCGCGCCAGCGATTGACGTCCATCAGTTCGGCGCCGGCAATGCGACTGAGCGTGTCTCCCGCGCGCACGGTGTATGTGCGCCGTCCCTCCACCGGGCGAGTGAAGATTTCTGATTCCGTGGTCAGATACTCCCGCATCAGATCCGCGTACTGAGGCGTCGCCTTGAAGCGATCGATCGCCTGATTGATCTCGTAGATCAGGTCGTAGTTGCCCGCGGGCACTCCGACCGCGTACCGCGACTGATTGAGGTTGTACTGAACGATCGTCGTGCGCGGATGCTCCTTGATTTCCTCGGCGGCAAACGGATAGTCGTAGATCAGCGCGTCGGCGCGATCCTGTTCAACGGCCTCGAACCAGCCGTTGTCGCCCGAGAACTTGCTGATCTGCGCGTTGGGGATGTTCTCCTGCACCCAGCGCTCGGCGGCAGGATCGTCGTAGATCGCAATGCGGCGGCCGCCGAGATCGGCGATCGACCTGAATCGCGAAACGTTCCCCTCGTTGACGATGAGGCAGAGGCCGAAGTCGAGATAGCCGTTCGACCAGACCACGCCTTCGATGGACGGGTCTGGCACATAGCCGGCCATGATGATGTCGAACTCGTCGTCTCGCAGCATGCCTGGAAGATCTTCGTAGTCCCCCTCGACGACCTGGATGCGCTCTGCGCCAAGCCCCTCCGAGATGATCCCCGCGAGACGGAAGTCGAAGCCATCCTCCTGTTTTCGATCGTTGAGGAAATGAAGCGGCGGCGCGTCGTTCTCCATGCCCACGCGCAGCGTGCCTGTCTCACGGATGCTCGCCAGGACACCGCGGCGTTCTCCAGCGCCAGGTGTCGCGGGGTCCGTCGATGCCGCAGGTTCCTCGGTGGACGACTCGCCGAGGCTGATCTGGCCGGGCAACTGGTTGCGATACGTCCAGACGGCGTATCCGAGCACCGCCAACCCGACGAGGATCAGCAGCAGTTTGCCTGCAGGGGTGAGACGCATGAAAGCCTCCGGCTCAGAAGATCAGGACCAACGATGACCGCCGACGCGCGCCGTCAGCAGGGCGCGTCGCGGGTAGGAACGAACGGCGCTGGCACTGCTTACGGCGGCCATGATCGCGCGTGCGGTGTCGGCGCCCGATTGCGCGGCGCCGTTCATGTATCCCTGAAAATCATAGCTGCAGTGCTCGCCGGCAAAGAACAGGTTGCCGACGGGCAGCCCTTCCGCACCCGCAATCGTCGTCCATTGCCCGGGGCGGTAGCAGGAGTAACTGGCTTTCGTCCAGGGATGCGTCGGCCAGTGGAAGCGTGAGACGCGGCCGTTGCGTTCGC
>JBFWPD010000168.1:0-8000 GCA_050250175.1 Vicinamibacterales bacterium | reverse complement strand
TCTTTCGATACAGGTTGCTGCGCTCGACGCCGAGGACTTCCGCCGTGCGGGACATGTTGCCCTGCTGCTCGGCAAGCGTCCGGAGGATCAGATCGCGCTCGAAGCGGTCGCGAGCTTCGTGGAGTGTCAGCCGTTCCGATGGGGGTGCCGCAGGTCCCGGGACGGCGCTTCCCTGCTCGAGGAAGCCGAGGTCGGCGGCGGCGATCGAGTCTCCCGGTACCATGATCATCAGCCGCTCGATCACGTTGCGGAGCTCGCGCACGTTGCCCGGCCACGAGTACTGCCTCAACGCGAGGATCGCCGATGACTCGAAGCTCTTCTGACGCCTTCCATACTCGCGCGCGAACTCGGACATGAAATGTTCGGCGAGGAGCGGAATATCGTCGGGCCTGTCACGGAGCGCGGGGACGAAGATTGGAATGACGTTGAGCCGGAAGTAGAGATCCTCGCGGAAGTGCCCGGCGCGGATTTCCGCCTGCAGGTCCTTGTTGGTCGCGGCAACGACCCGGGCATCGACCTTGATGCGCTGGGTACCGCCCACCGCTTCCATGGTCTGTTCCTGAAGCACGCGGAGCACCTTCGCCTGCGTCTTCAGGCTCATGTCCCCGATCTCGTCGAGGAAGATCGTGCCGCCGTCGGCGACCTCGAACTTCCCGCGCCGGTCCGCCACAGCGCCGGTGAAGGCGCCACGCACGTGCCCGAACAACTCGCTCTCGATCAGATCCTCCGGAATTGCCGCGCAGTTGACCTCGACGAACGGTCCCGTCCGTCGCCGGCTCAGTGCGTGCAGCGTGCGGGCGACCAGCTCCTTTCCTGTCCCGTTCTCTCCGTACACGAGCACGCGGCCGTTGGTCGGCGCGGCCATCGCAATCTGCTCGCGAAGCTGACGGATGGCGTAGCTCTCGCCGATCATCGTCTGCGTGCGATCCACGCGGGCGCGGAGCGCACGATTCTCCGCTTCGAGGCGCCGCTGCCGCAGCGCATTCCTGACGACGAGCACGGTCTTCTCGAGCGACAGGGGTTTCTCGACGAAGTCGAACGCGCCGAGCTTGATCGCACGCACGGCCGATTCGATGTTGCCGTGGCCGGAAATGAGCACGACCTGTGCGTCCACCTGACGCTCCCGGAGCTTCGCGAGCGTCGCGAGGCCATCCATTCCGGGCAGCCAGACGTCGAGCACGATGAGGTCCACAGGACCTCTGCTCATGCGATCCAGGCATGCTTCCCCGCTCGGCACAGATTCGACGGCGTAGCCTTCATCACGGAGGACGCCGCTCAGCGAGCTCCTGACGCCCGGCTCGTCGTCCACGATGAGGATGGTTGGCTTCAAGGCGCGCTATCCCGGTAGTTCGATGGTAAACCGCGTGCCGCGCGGTGTGTTGTCGTCGACTTCGATGCTGCCGCCGTGCTCGGCGATGATGCGTCGAACGATCGCAAGCCCGAGGCCACTGCCTCGCTGCTTCGTCGAATAGTACGGCAGGAAAAGCTTTTCGCGCTCGGCCATCGGAATGCCCGGGCCGTCGTCTGACACGATGACGCGGACGAGACCTGCGGCGGTGTCGCGCTCCGTCTCGATCAGAATGTGCCCCTGCCGTCCCATGGCTTCGATCGCGTTGTCGACCAGATTGATGATCACGCGGCGGATTTGCTCGGGGTCGAGCCGCACGAGCGGCATGTCCGCGGCGAACTTCGATTCGAGCCGCACGTCCGCGAACAACCCTTCGTAGAGCGTCAGCGTCTCGACGATCAGCTGGTCCAGGTCGGACGGCACCCGTCGCGGGGCTGGCATTCTCGCAAACTGCGAGAACTCGTCGACGAGACCCTTCAGGGACTCCACTTCGCCGACGATCGTCATGGTGCATTCTTCGACCAGGGCGCGCGGCCCGGCCGGCGCGTCGGAGAAGTGCCGCCTCAGGCGTTCGGCCGACAACTGGATCGGCGTGAGCGGATTCTTGATCTCGTGCGCCAGCCGGCGCGCGACCTCCCGCCACGCCGCGACCTTCTGTGTACGGATGAGGGGGGTCACGTCGTCGAGGACCAGGACCGAGCCTTCAGACATGCCCGTTTCGCCCGTGAGCGGAGCGGCGACAGTGGCGAGATGCAGTTCCTGTCCGTCGCGCGCGAGCGCGACCTCCTGCGCGGCGGGCTCGGAAGCGCCGCGCCCGGTTCCAGAAAGGAGCTTCGAGAGCGGGCGAAGGTCCTGCCGGTCGAAGACGTCGTTGGCAGAACGGCCGACGACGGCCGCATCGAGGCTGAGCAGCTTGAGCGCGGCGTTGTTCACCATCGTGATGGTGCCCGCACGATCGAGGGACACGACGCCCGTCGTGATGCGCTCGAGAATCGTCTCGATGTAACGACGGCGTTCCTCGACCTCGAGGTGCTTGCGCTCCAGCTCGACGTTCGAGCGCTCGATGCGGCGTCGGCTGCTCGCAAGCTCCCCTGCCATCGTGTTGAACGCTTCTGTCAGCGCTCCGAACTCGTCGCCGCTCTCGGGTTCGACGCGCTGCTCGAGGCGGCCCGCACCAATCTCGCGCGCGGCCGCGGCGAGCGCGAGCGCCGGCCGCGTGATGCGCTTGGCCAGATAGGAGCCCATCCACACGGCACCAAAGAGGATGAGCAGCGTGACCATGAGGAAGAACGACAGGTAGACCCCGGTAAGCGGACGCCGCAGGACGCGCAGCTGGTTGTAGTCTTCGAACGCCTGCGTCATCCGCCGGGATCGCTCCGCAAGCTCACCCGTCAGATAGTCGGTTGCCACGACGACACCGGTCGGCCGCCCGTTGCGATTCCGAATGACCTCGGCCGCATGCAGGAGCTCGCCCGTGCCCGCGATCGTTTCGATCGAACGGGGCTCGGCCAGTCCACCGAGCGCCTGGAGCGCAAGCCGTTCAGCTGCCGCACGGTTGTGCCTCGGCGGCAAGGTGGGCGCCGCGACGTCGACGACCGGCTCGAGCCCATCGAGTCCGCCGGCAGTCGGCGCGACGCGATAGATCTCGATCATCTGGACGCGCCGCGCGGTCACCTCCGGCGCCAGGAGATCGCGGATCGAGCCGATGTCGGCGCGTGTCAGATCGACCGTGGACAGCGATCGCGCGATGCTGCTCGCATGGTCGGTCGTGAGCAGCTGGCGCTCGTGATAGTAGTCGCTCGCAATCGCGTTGGCCTGCGTCAGGATGTCATCCATCGGCGCGTTGAACCAGCGATCGATGTTCGTGCGAATGAGCTCGCTGCCCACGGCGAGGACGACAATCGTCGGGACGAGCGTCATCCCCAGCAGGAGTGCCACGAGCTTTGCCTGGAAGCGCGCGAACGGCAGGCCGCGGCGCCGTTCGACGACCAGCTTGACGATGTTCCGTGCCAGCACGAACAGCAGCGCGACCAGCATCGTCAGGTCGGCGGCCGTCAGCGCGTACAGGACGACTTCGGTCAGGAAGTCCGGCGAGAACGAGGGCGTGCGGTTGACGATGGAGACGAGCGCGACGAGAACTCCGACGAGGACGACGATGCCGGCCAGGATGAGCCGGGGATTGTCGCGAAAAGGTCGCCGGGCCGCCAGGACTGCGGAGCGGGCCATTACTCCTTCGGGTTCAGCAGGTCCTTCAGCTCATTCATGAACTCGCCGATGTCGCGGAAGTGGCGGTAGACCGAGGCGAAACGCACGTACGCCACTTTGTCGAGCTTCTTCAGTTCTTCCATGACGAACGCCCCGACATCGGCCGTCGCTATCTCACGCTCCGGACGTTCCTGCAGGTTCGACTCGACGCGATCCGCGATCGCCTCGAGCGCCGCGACGGTCACGGGCCGCTTCTCGCATGCCTTGAGCAATCCCGAGATGAGCTTCTGGCGGTCGAATCGCTCGCGCGTTCCATCTTTCTTGACCACCATGTACGGGATCTCGTCGATCCGTTCATAGCTTGTGAAGCGCCGGCCGCAGTCGAGGCATTCGCGGCGCCGGCGGATGACGTCGCCCTCTTTGCTTTCACGCGAGTCGACCACCTTGTCGCCGAGGTGCGCGCAGTACGGGCACTTCATCGTCAGGCCGTCGGTCCCGGCTCGGCCTGATCGGCGAGGCGGCGCATCCCCGCCACGTTCAGACCTTCCTGCGCGGCAAACACGAGTCCCAGCAGCAGCGCCGGGCCGATCGAGAAGATGTGCAGCACGATCGCGGCGCCGACCGCTGCTGAATTGTCGGCGCCGAAGAACGTCGTCACGCCGACGCGAAACGCTTCGTGAAATCCTCCGACCGCACCCGGGGTCGGAACGGCGACGCCGATCACGAGGAACGCCTGGATCAGAAACGCACCCGCAAATGGCACGGCAAGCCGGAATGCGCGAGCTGCCGCCCAGATCCCCAGGCTGATGCAGAGCCACAAGGGCGCCGACAGCACGAGTGCGACCAGAAGCCGCCCAGGCCGGCGAATCGCTCCGAGGCCGCGTGCGAACTTCTCCGTCACGCGCGCGACCATGCCTGCCAGTTTCGACGGCAGCACGTGTTCAAGCCGTGAGAGCGACTGCGTGATCCACACCGGGTGGCCGGCGAGCACAAAGAGCCCGACGAGCGCGAGGACGGCGGCCGCAGCTGCTGTTGCGCCGGCCCACTTCACGGCGGCAAAGGCCACCGGATTGGTTGCGTCGAGGTCCCGCCCGAACACGAAGACGTAGGCGGCCAGCAGGACGAGCACCGTGACCATGTCGAGCAGGCGCTCGAGAATGATCGTCGCGAACGCGCCGGTCGCGCTCATGTGCTGCTGCCGCGCCAGAAAGTACGGGCGAATGACCTCACCGGCCCGCGCCGGGAGCACGCTGTTCGCGGCAAAACCGACGGCGGTGGCACGGAAGGCATTGGCGAACGTGGTCGGCGCCAGCGGCTCGAGCAGGTATTGCCATCTCCACGCGCGCACGGCGAGGTTTGCGACCATCGTGAGCAGCGACAGGAGGAGCCAGCCGGGCTCGGCGCGGAGAATTTCGCCCGCCACGCCGCGAATGTCGACGTTGCGGAGAAAAACCGCCAGAAGCAGTGCGGCCAAAGCCAGCACTACGATCGTCCGAATCGGGGATCGCACTGACAAAGTGACTCTTACTATACCGCTCTAGCGGCGAAGCTCGCGGCGCGCGCTATATGTTGTTGTTGTCAGGCGTGTACGGGCCCTGTAAGATCCCAACGCTTTCCGCGACGAGGATCGCTCTTGCCCCTTCCGTTGCCCGTGCTCCACACAACACTCGCTCGCCGTGCTCCAGATCGCCAGGGCAAGGTCCGCGACATCTTCGATTTCGGCGATCGCCTTCTGATCGTCGCGACCGATCGCATGTCGGCCTTCGACTATGTGCTCGGCTCGGGCATTCCGGACAAGGGAAAGATCCTCACGCAGATCTCGGCGTTCTGGTTCGACCACTTGCAGTCGATCGCGCCGAACCACCTGCTGTCGATGAACACCGCCGAGTTTCCTGACGCCGTACGGGAGGACAGCGCGCTCCTTGCCGGCCGGACGATGCTCGTGCGCCGCACGGAACCCCTGGTGATCGAATGCGTGGCCCGCGGCTATCTTTCGGGCTCCGGATGGAAGGACTACCGGACGACCGGCCGCGTATGCGGCATCGCACTGCCGGCGGGCCTGCGCGAGTCCGACAGGTTGCCTGCCCCGATCTTCACGCCCGCGACCAAGGCGCAGAGCGGGCACGACATCAACATCACCGACGCCGAGGCGGCTGCACTCGTCGGTTCGCCCGTCCTCGACCGGGCGCGCGATCTCACGTTGCGTCTCTACGCGGCGGGCGCAGCGCATGCCGAGTCGCGTGGAATCATCGTCGCCGACACGAAGTTCGAGTTCGGCCTGCTGCCAGACGATGGGCGGCCGCCGGCGGACAGGCTGATTCTGATCGACGAAGCGCTGACCCCTGATTCGTCCAGATTCTGGCCGCGCCAGTCCTACGCGCCGGGCGGGCCGCAACCGAGCTTCGACAAGCAGTTCGTTCGCGACTATCTCGAGGCGATTCAGTGGAACAAGCAGCCTCCGGTCCCCACCCTTCCCGACGACGTCGTCTCCCGCACGCGCGACAAGTACATCGAAGCCTTTCGGCGCCTGACCGGGCGTGAGCTTCAGTAGACGAGGCGCAGAATGATCAGCGACCGGCTGGATCGGCTCGTACAGGAAATGGATGAGAAGGGCGTCCGCTTCGAAGACGCGGTCCGCGAGTTCGAGAAGCGCTACATCTCACGCGTGCTCGAGCGCTGCTCGGGCAGCCTGACGCGGGCCTCCGACGCGCTGGGCATCCACCGCAACACGCTGACCCGCAAGCTCGACATTTACAAGATCAGGCGCAAGTTCCTCTAGATCGAGCCGCCCGACGCTGGCAGTCGAATCTTGACACTGCCAGCGCGCCCCTTATAATTGGCAGTCGCGCGCCACGAGTGCCAACGCCGTGTAGCGGCACTCGGCCACGCTGTTATCGACGGTCCTGAAGGATCCTCACAACCTCACGACAGACGGGGAGCACAGAGCATGAACGTCAGACCGCTGCACGACCGCATCATTGTTCAGCGCATCGAAGAAGGCGAACAGAAGATTGGCGGGATCATCATTCCCGACAGCGCCAAGGAAAAGCCCCAGCAGGGCAAAGTCATCGCCGCAGGCAACGGCAAGGTCAAGGACGATGGCAAGCGTCAGCCGCTTGATGTGAAGCCGGGCGACGTCATCCTGTTCGGCAAGTACTCCGGCCAGGAGATCAAGCTCGATGGCGAGGAGTACCTCATCATGCGCGAAGACGAAGTCCTCGCCGTGCTCGACACCGGCGGCGACGCCAAGAAGAGCAAGAAGTAGACATCAACCGGCACCACTTGCGATAGACGAGAAGTCGTGCGGATGCGCGCATCCGCCCACAGGAGAAGAGCCTCATGGCAAAGCAGATTGTGTACGGCGAGCAGTCCCGGCAGGCCGTACTGCGCGGCGTGAATCAGCTGGCGGACGCGGTCAAGGTGACGCTCGGTCCGAAGGGCCGCAACGTCGTGCTCGACAAGAAGTTCGGTTCCCCCACGATCACCAAGGACGGTGTCACGGTCGCCAAGGAAATCGACCTCAAGGATCCGCTCGAGAACATGGGCGCCCAGATGGTCCGCGAAGTCGCCAGCAAGACCTCGGACACCGCCGGCGACGGAACGACCACCGCGACGGTGCTCGCTCAGGCAATCTTCCGTGAGGGCGCCAGGAACGTCGTCGCGGGTGCCAACCCGATGGACATCAAGCGCGGCATCGACAAGGCCGTCGAGCTCGTCACCGCCGAGCTCAGGAAGATGAAGAAGGACGTCGGCGGCAACATGGTCGCGCAGGTCGGCACCATCTCGGCGAACAACGACGAGACGATCGGCAAGATCATCGCCGAGGCGATGGACAAGGTCGGCAAGGACGGCGTGATCACGGTCGAGGAAGCCAAGAGCATGGACACCTCGCTCGAGGTCGTCGAAGGCATGCAGTTCGATCGCGGCTACCTCTCGCCCTACTTCGTGACCGATCCGGAGCGGATGGAAGTCTCCCTCGAGAATCCCGTCATCCTGATTCACGAGAAGAAGATCAGCTCGATGAAGGATCTGCTCCCGGTGCTCGAGCAGGTCGCCCGCCTGGGCCGCCCCCTGCTCATCATCGCTGAGGACATCGAGGGCGAGGCGCTTGCCACGCTCGTCGTCAACAAGCTGCGCGGGACCCTGCAGGCCGCCGCGGTGAAGGCGCCCGGCTTCGGCGACCGCCGCAAGGCGATGCTCGAGGACATCGCGATTCTCACCAACGGCCGCGCGATCACCGAGGACCTCGGCATCAAGCTCGAGTCGATCAAGCTCGAGGATCTCGGCAAGGCCAAGAAGGTCACCATCGATAAGGACAACACGACCATCGTCGAAGGCGCCGGCTCGTCGGCGTCCATCGAGGGCCGCGTCAAGCAGCTCCGGTCGCAGATCGAGGACACCACGACCGACTACGATCGCGAGAAGCTGCAGGAGCGGCTGGCGAAGC
>JBFWPD010000167.1:0-8007 GCA_050250175.1 Vicinamibacterales bacterium | reverse complement strand
ACCTTCTCCTCCATCGCGATCGGCTGGATCAGCTCCACCGCGAACTCAGCGTTGTCGCCAGGCATCACCATCTCGGTGCCCTCTTTCAAGGTCACCACGCCCGTCACGTCCGTCGTCCGGAAGTAGAACTGCGGCCGGTAGTTGTTGAAGAACGGCGTGTGACGCCCGCCCTCCTCCTTCGTCAGGATGTAGGCTTCCGCCATGAACTTCTTGTGCGGCTTCACAGAGCCCGGCTTGCACAGCACCTGGCCGCGCTCCACCGCCTCCTTGTCGATGCCGCGCAGCAGGCAGCCCACGTTGTCGCCCGCAACGCCCTCGTCCAGCAGCTTGCGGAACATCTCCACGCCGGTCACGATCGTCTTCATCGTGTCCTTGAGGCCCACGATCTCGGCTTCCTCGCCGACCTTGATCCGGCCGCGCTCGATCCGACCCGTCACCACCGTGCCGCGGCCAGAGATCGAGAACACGTCCTCGATCGGCAGCAGGAACGGCTGGTCGATCGGACGCTCCGGCAGCGGGATGTACGTATCCAGCGCCTCGTAGAGCTTGATGATCGCCTCGTCCGCCAGCGGACCCTTCTCGCCGTTCAGCGCCTTGATCGCAGCGCCGCGGATCACCGGAACGTCGTCGCCCGGGAACTGGTACTGCTTCAGCAGCTCGCGCACCTCGAGCTCGACGAGGTCGAGCAGCTCCTCGTCGTCGACGACGTCGCACTTGTTCAGGAACACCACGATGTACGGAACGCCCACCTGACGCGCCAGCAGGATGTGCTCCCGCGTCTGCGGCATCGGGCCGTCCACCGCCGACACCACCAGGATCGCGCCGTCCATCTGCGCCGCGCCCGTGATCATGTTCTTCACGTAGTCCGCGTGACCGGGGCAGTCCACGTGCGCGTAGTGCCGGTTCGCCGTCGCATACTCGACGTGGCTCGTCGCGATCGTCAGGATTTTCGTCGGGTCACGACGGCCCTGGCTCTCCGACGCCTTCGCAACCTCGTCGTACGCGATCGCCGTCTTCGTCCAGCCACGGTCCGCAGACACCTTCGTCAGGGCAGCCGTAAGCGTCGTCTTGCCGTGGTCGACGTGCCCGATCGTGCCGACGTTGCAGTGCGGCTTGTTACGATCGAATTTTTCCTTGGCCATCGTCGGCTCTCCTCAATCTCGGATTTGTGACCGTGCAGCTCCCGTTCGTTCCGGAAGCGCACTCTCGTCGGCTATTCTATTCCGCCCCGTGCAGCCCGAGCCCTCCTCGCGGAGGAGCGTCGGCGCCCAGCGGCGGAAGCATCAGACGAACTTCGCCTTTACTTCCTCGGCGACGTTCCTTGGCACCTCGGCATAGTGCGCGAACTGCATCGTGTAGGACGCACGGCCCTGGCTCATCGATCGCAATTGGCTGACATAGCCGAACATGTTGGCGAGCGGCACGAATGCCCGGACCACCGTCGCGTTGCCGCGCATCTCCTGGTTCCGAATCTGTCCGCGACGGCTGTTGATGTCGCCGATCACTCCGCCGACATAGTCGCCCGGCGTCACCACCTCAACATCCATCACCGGCTCGAGCAGCTTGATGCCGGCCTTCTCGCAGCCTTCGCGCATGGCTTGCCGCGCCGCGATCTCGAAGGCGATCGCCGAGGAGTCGACCTCGTGGTAGGCGCCATCGTTGAGGGTCACCTTCATGTCGACCAGCGGGAAGCCGATCAGCACGCCGGTATCCCAGATCGACTGTACGCCCTTTTGCACGCCGGGAATGAACTCTTTCGGCACCGATCCGCCCACGATCGCACTCGTGAACTCGTTGCCTTTCCCGACCTCGTTCGGCTCGAGCCGCATCTTGACGCGGGCGAACTGTCCGGAGCCGCCCGACTGCTTCTTGTGCGTGTAGTCGACATCTGCCGGACGCGCGAGCGTCTCACGATACGCAACCTGCGGCGCACCCGGCGTCACTTCGACGTTGTGCGTGCGCTTCAGGATGTCGATCTTGATCTCGAGATGCAGCTCTCCCATGCCCTTGATGCGCGTCTCGCCCGACTCCGGGTCCGTCGACACGCGGAACGACGGATCCTCCGCGGCCAGCTTCGACAGCGCGACGCCCATCTTTTCGACGTCGGCCTTCGACTTCGGCTCCACCTTCATCTCGATGACGGGCTCGGGGAACTCCATCTTCTCGAGAATGACGGGCTTGGCCGGATCGCAAAGCGTCTCGCCCGTTCGGGTCTCCTTGAGGCCAAGCACGGCGACGATATCGCCGGCGAATGCCTCTTTGATCTCCTCGCGGTTGTTGGCGTGCATGAGCAGGATGCGTCCGACGCGCTCGCGTCGCTCACGCGTCGTGTTCATGAGCCCCATGCCGCTCTCGAGCTTGCCCGAGTAGATCCGGCAGAACGTCAACACGCCGTACGGATCGTCCATGATCTTGAACGCCAGCATGGACAGCGGCTCGTCGTCTGCCGGCAGGCGCAGCATGTCGTCCCCGGTCTTGGGGTCGATACCCTTCATCGCCTTCCGGTCGAGCGGTGACGGCAGGAATGCCACGACGGCGTCGAGCAGCGGCTGCACGCCCTTGTTCTTGAATGCCGAGCCGCAAAGCATCGGGTAGAAAGCGCCTGTGATCGTCCCCTTGCGAAGACAACCGCGAATGGTGGCCGCATCCGGCTCCGTGCCCTCGAGGTAGGCAGCCAAGGCATCGTCGTCCATCTCGACGATCGCCTCGATCATGGCCGCACGGAACTCTGCCGCTTTGTCTGCCAGATCGTCGGGGATCGGAACCTCGTTGAAAGCGGCGCCCTTATCGTCGCCCTCCCAGACGTAGGCCTTCATCTCGATCAGGTCGATAAGTCCGACGAACGACGATTCCGAGCCGATCGGAATCTGGATCGGCACGGCCTTGGCGCCCAGCTTCTCCTTGATGTCGTCGACGCACATGTAGAAATCGGCGCCCGTCTTGTCCATCTTGTTGGCGAAGATGATCCGGGGCACGTTGTACTTGTCGCCCTGCCGCCAGACCGTCTCTGTCTGCGGCTCCACGCCCTGGTTGCCATCGAGCACGCAAACGGCGCCGTCGAGCACCCGCAAGCTGCGCTCCACCTCGATGGTGAAATCCACATGCCCAGGCGTGTCGATGATATTGAGCCGTTTGCCCTTCCAGAACGTCGTCGTGGCAGCCGACGTGATCGTGATGCCCTTCTCCTGCTCCTGCACCATGAAATCCATGGTTGCAGCGCCGTCGTGGACCTCGCCGATCTTGTGGCTCTTGCCCGTATAGAAGAGGATTCGCTCGGTGGTCGTCGTCTTCCCGGCATCGATGTGGGCCATGATGCCGAAGTTCCGATAATCCTCGATCAGGTATTCACGGGGCATGGGATATCGCCTCAGTCGTCGAGTTATTGCGCCTCGGTCTTCCGGTCGAAAAGCACGATGCTCTTCAGGTCCCGCCCGACCGCGCGTCGCCAGCAAGCTCCGCGACCAACCACATGGCGGTCGCGCATGCTGCTACCAGCGGTAATGCGAGAAAGCCCGGTTGGCCTCGGCCATCTTATGCGTGTCCTCGCGCTTCTTGACGGCCGTGCCGCGATTGCTCGCAGCATCGAGCAGCTCGGCCGAAAGGCGCTCTTCCATTGTATTCTCGTTTCTTGCACGCGCCGCCGTGATCAGCCAGCGAATGGCCAACGCCTGGCGCCGCTCGGTCCGGACTTCCACGGGCACCTGGTACGTGGCGCCGCCGACCCGGCGCGAGCGCACCTCGACGGCCGGCATCACGTTCTCCAGCGCCTGATGGAACACCGGCAGCGGATCGGTCTTGGCACGGCTCTGAATTCGATCGAGCGCGCCATAGAGAATGTTCTCTGCGACCGACTTCTTGCCCTCGTACATGATCGAGTTCATGAACTTCGACACGACGAGATCGCTGAACTTCGGGTCCGGATTGATGGTCCGCTTTTGCGCCCTGTGCCGACGAGACATCGTTTCGGTCCTTCGTGATAATCAGGGCTCGCGGCGCTTGATGCGCACTGGCTTGCCCGCTCGACGACGCAGTCCCGTACCGAGACCGCGCCACCATGCTACTTCGGCCGTTTCGCACCGTACTTGGAGCGGCGCTGCCTGCGATTGGCCACACCCTGCGTATCGAGCACGCCACGGATGATGTGATAGCGCACGCCCGGCAAGTCCTTGACGCGCCCGCCTCGGATCATGACGACCGAGTGCTCCTGCAGGTTATGGCCTTCACCCGGAATGTAGCCGATCACCTCGAAGCCGTTCGTCAGCCGCACCTTGGCGACTTTTCGCAGCGCCGAGTTCGGCTTCTTCGGTGTCGTCGTGTACACGCGAGTGCATACGCCCCGCTTCTGCGGGCACGCCTCCATCGCCGGCACCTTGTTGCGCTCCTTGGGCCGCACGCGCGGCTTGCGGATCAGCTGCTGTATGGTCGGCATGCGACTTGTCCGATTAGCTGTACCGCCCCATAAGGACGGAGTGTGCCAAACTAGCTAGAGCCAAGCACCTCGATTCCCGAGGCACCCAGCTCCATGCACCAGAGGAGCGCCGACCAATCTTTGGCCTCGCGCTCATGGTTCCGAATTGTACCCTGCTTGGAGACGACAGTGTTTAGGCGGTTTCTCGATGCGGCGAAAAGCCGAGGAGAGGCCTACGACCTATCGTGAGAGTGCGCGGAAACTATCCACTTCGCCGCCCAAGGTCAACAGCGCACGAGCAGTCCTTGGAAATAAATTCACGACCTGGCGCCGGCCAACCGAAGCTCGGACATCTATTGGCCAAAACGTCTGCGGCCGCCCCCGAGGGAGCGGCCGCAGAGCACGTTGGACGAGAAGGAAGGCCCGCCTATTCGGCGGCTTCCTCGGGCGTGCGCCGCCGCCGGCGGACCGGCTGGCTGGCATCGCCCATCTCTCCCGGCCCGGCCAGCGCTCGCTCGGCCTCGGCGCGGGCTTTCTCCTTCGAGATCAGATCGTCCCGCTTGCCGGCGATCTTGCGCAGCTCGCGGAGCATGCCGCCCGTTCCCGCCGGAATCAGGCGGCCGACGATGACGTTTTCCTTGAGGCCGTCGAGCGTATCGACCTTGCCGTTGACGGCCGCCTCTGTCAGCACGCGCGTCGTCTCCTGGAAGGAGGCGGCGGAGATGAACGAGTCCGTCTGCAGCGAGGCCTTGGTAATGCCGAGCAGCACCGGCTTCCCGGAGGCAAGGCGCTTGCCAGCCTTGTCGAGGACGAGGTTCCTGTGATCCATCTCGATCTTGTCGATCTGCTCACCCTTCAGGAAGTCGCTCTCGCCCGGATCCTCGATCTCGACCTTCTGCAGCATCTGGCGGACGATCACCTCGATGTGCTTGTCGTTGATCGTCACGCCCTGCAGCCGGTAGACGTCCTGAATCTCCTTGATCAGATACTTGGCGAGCTCCTCCACGCCCTTGATCGCCAGGATGTCGTGCGGTGCCGGATGCCCGTCGTAGACGAAATCGCCTTTCTCGATCCGGTCACCGTGCTGGACGGCAAGGCTCTTCCCGCGCGGGATCAGATACTCGACGGGCGATAGGCTCTCGTCCTCGGGCTTGATCGTCACGCGCTGCTTGTTCTTGTAGTCCTTGCCGAACTCGACCGTGCCCGAGACCTCCGCGATGATCGCGTGATCCTTGGGCCGGCGGGCCTCGAACAGCTCCGCCACGCGCGGCAGGCCGCCCGTGATGTCACCGGTCTTGGCCGACGCCGTCGGCACGCGCGCCAGCACGTCGCCGGCCTTGACCGTCGCACCGCTGTCGACTGAAAGGACAGCCTCCACCGGCAGCAGGTAGCGAGCATCGCCACCGCGCTGCAGCTTGATCGGCTTTCCGGCCTTCCCGTCCTTGACGATGACGGCCGGCTTCAGATCGCTGCCGCGCGGCGAGGCGCGCCAGTCCATGATCACACGGTTGGTCGTGCCTTTCATCTCGTCGGTCTGCTCCTTGACGGAGAGGCCGTCCACCATGTCCTCGAAGTCGACCGTGCCGTCCACCTCCGACAACACGGGCCGCGTGTAGGGATCCCACTGCGCGATCCGCGTGCCGCGTTTGACCTCGTCACCCTCGTCGACATGCAGCCGGGCGCCGTACACGATCTTATGGGTGGCCAGCTCCTTGCCGCTCTGGTCGACGATAACGACCGCGTTGGTCCGGCCCATGGCGATCAACCGGCCTTGGCTATCGCGCGCCATGTTCCGGTTCTTCACCCGGACCGTGCCGTTGAAGTTCGACTCGATGAACGACTGGTCGACCGTTTGTGCCACGCCACCGATGTGGAACGTCCGCATCGTGAGCTGCGTGCCCGGCTCGCCGATCGACTGGGCGGCGATGACACCCACCGCCTCGCCGATGTTGACGAGCGTGCCACGGGCGAGATCGCGTCCGTAGCACTTGGCGCACACGCTCGTCTCGGTGTCGCACGTGAGCACCGAGCGGATGCGGACCTCCTGGATTTGCGCCTTGTCGATCGCCTCGACATGCGACTCCTCGATCAGGTCCCCGGTCTTGACGATGATCTCCCTCGTCACCGGGTTCACGACATCCTCTGCGGCGGTGCGGCCAAGCACGCGCGCGGCGAGCGTCACGATCACGGTTCCTGCGTCGACCACGGCCTGCACATTGAGGCCACGGTCGGTGCCGCAGTCGACCTCCGTGATGATGCAGTCCTGCGCCACGTCCACGAGACGCCGCGTCAGATAGCCCGAGTTGGCCGTTTTGAGCGCGGTATCGGCCAGACCCTTGCGCGCGCCGTGCGTCGAGTTGAAGTACTCGAGCACCGACAGGCCTTCCTTGAAGTTGGCCTTGATCGGCGTCTCGATGATCTCACCCGACGGCTTGGTCATCAGCCCGCGCATGGCGGCGAGCTGCCGCATCTGAGTGGGCGAGCCTCGGGCACCCGAGTGGCTCATCATGTAGACCGAGTTGATCGGCTTCTCGCGGCCGTCGGGAAGCGTGTGCACCGCCGAGATGCGATCCATCATCTCCTTGGCGATGCGATCGGTGCACTTCGACCACGCGTCGACCACCTTGTTGTACTTCTCGAGCTTGGTGATGAGACCGTCGTTGTACTGCTGCTCGAACTCGCGCACGAGCTCCTCGGTCTCCTCGACGATCTTCTGCTTCGTCTGCGGAACCACCATGTCGTCCTTGCCGAACGAGATGCCGGCCTTGAACGCGTGATAGAAGCCGAGCGCCATGATCCGGTCGCAGAAGATCACCGTCTCCTTCTGGCCGCAGCCGCGATAGACGGCGTCGATCAGGCCCGAGATGGCTTTCTTCGTCAGCAGCGTGTTGACGAGCGCAAATCGCACGCCCGGCACCCTCGGCAGCAGCTCGCCGAGCAGCATGCGTCCCGGCGTCGTCTCGACGACCTCCGTGCACGGCTTGCCTTCGGCATCGACGTAGCCGACGCGCCCTTTCACCTTGGCGTGCAGCGTCACGGCTCCGGCGGCGAGGGCCTGGTGCACCTCGGCCACGGAGCCGAGCAGCATGCCTTGGCCCGGCTCGTTGTTGCGCGACAGCGAGACGTAGTAGAGGCCGAGCACGATGTCCTGGCTCGGCACGATGATCGGCAAGCCGTTGGCCGGGTGCAGGATGTTGTTCGTCGACATCATCAGCACGCGGGCCTCGAGCTGGGCCTCGAGCGACAGCGGCACGTGCACGGCCATCTGATCACCGTCGAAGTCGGCGTTGAAAGCCGAGCAGACGAGCGGGTGAAGCTGGATCGCCTTCCCTTCGATGAGCGTCGGCTCGAACGCCTGGATGCCGAGGCGATGCAGCGTCGGCGCCCGGTTCAGCAGCACGGGATGCTCGCGGATGACCTCGTCGAGAACGTCCCAGACCTCGCCCTTCTCCTTCTCGACGAGCTTCTTGGCCTGCTTGACGGTCGCCGCCTGACCGAGCGCCTGCAGCCGCGCGTAGATGAACGGCTTGAACAGCTCGAGCGCCATCTACTTCGGCAACCCGCACTGGTGCAGCTTGAGCTCAGGCCCGACCACGATC
>JBFWPD010000166.1:0-8133 GCA_050250175.1 Vicinamibacterales bacterium | reverse complement strand
AAAGGACAGTCATCGTGCTAACCTCCACAGACACAAGCAACAAACCAGAACAGGAGGGATTGTGAGACCGCTAGAAGGCAAGGACCGGCTCATAGTAGCGCTCGACGTACCCAGCCCGGCAGAGGCCGCCGCTGTGGTCGACAACCTTCCAGACGTCTCGTTCTACAAGATCGGCTGGGAGCTCTTCATGGCGGGAGTCATGAAGGGCGAGCTGAAGCCGCTCCTGGATCGCCTCAAAAGCAAGCGTCTCTTCATCGACCTCAAGATCCCGGGTGACATCGACAACACCGTGGGCTCCGTAGTGAGACTCTGCGTCGAGATTGGCAATGTGGAGCTCCTGACGGTCAGCGAATCGATGGCCCCGAAGACCATCGGCGCCGCCGCTGCGGCACGGCAGGGGAGTCAGAACCCGAAGCTGCTGATGGTGCCTCTCCTCTCGAGCCTCGATGCCGCAGACCTCCGCGGAATGGCAGGTCCTGAGGTCTCGGTGGAGCAGCACATCCTGAGAAAAGCGACGAACGCAATGCGGTCAGGATGCGATGGAGTAATCGCGTCCGGCGACGCAATCCGCCTGTGCCGGGAGAATCTGCCGGAGGGAACTCTCATCGTGAGTCCGGGAATCAGACGCGCCGGCTCTTCGACGGACGATCACAAGCGATTGACGACGCCCGGGGACGCTATCAGGGCGGGATCCGACTACCTTGTCGTCGGACGGCCGATTGTAAAGTCTGAGAATCCGGCCGAAGGCGCCCGGCGGATCATCGAAGAAATTGACCTGGCACTGCAGGAGGCTGGGCGGCTAGTGCGAACGTAGTCGAATGAGAGTCGCGTCGCGACTCGGTAGCCCTGTCTCGCCGACCAGAGAGAATCCAGCAAGATCCTGAACCGCTGCGCGCTCGCTCGCGAAGAGAAAGACCTCCCCTTCAGGACGAAGAGCTCGTTGAAGAAGATCGACGAGCTCTCCGTCGATCCTCACTCCTCTGACAGTCACGAGGTCCGCAGAGCGAACGGGCATTTCCTCCTTCAGGGCCTCGAACCGGGTCGTCAGGACCTCCGCGCCGGTCAGGCCAAGGTCACGGACAACCTCGCGCAGGAATGCTCCCTTCCTCTCACGCGACTCCACCATCGTCAGATGCAGTTGGGGTCGAAGTACTTTCAGTGGGATTGCGGGTGAACCTCCGCCCGACCCGAGATCAATCCAGCGGCCTGATAACGCTGTAAATGACGCTGCGACAAGGGGTTCTCCGACAAGGCGGTCCAGGGAGTCGTCGGGAAATCCAGCCAGAGGAATGGCCGTCAGATTGATGGTGCGGTTCCAGCGATCGAGGAGCTCGATGTAGCGAGCGATTGCTGAGCTCTGAGCTGGTGTCAGCGCGGCTCCGGCTCGCGACGCGCACGCGGCGATGCGACCCAGGAGCTGATTGCTCACTGCGGGTGGCGCACGACATAGGCGCCCAGCACCGCGACAGCGGCCGGTGTCACTCCCGGGATGCGGAGGGCATGCCCAAGCGTGTCCGGACGGACCTGCTCCAGGCGCTGGACGATCTCACGAGACAATCCGGGCACGCCCTTGAATGGAAAGTCTTTCGGTATTGCCCGCCCTTCGTCGCGACGGATCCTGTTGATCTCATTCTCCTGGCGCTTCAAGTAGCCCGCGTACTTCAGCGTGGTCTCGAGAGTCGCGATGTCGAGCGCCTCCGCATCCGGAGATGTATCGAGCACAACCTCGCCGCGGTCCCTCAGCGAGTCGAGCCGGACCTCCGGCTGCCTCAGCGCGGCCGACGCGGCGATACGTTCGCCAGAACCAGTCCTCACGAGAGTTGACGTCAGGGTATCCAGGTTGCGCTCGAACCTGGCCTTACGAGAAGAAAATCGCTCCCACCGCTCGTCGTTCACCAGGCCGATTGCCCTTCCACGAGGTGTGAGACGGAGGTCCGCGTTGTCGATGCGGAGCAGAAGCCGATGCTCGGCTCGTGACGTGAACATCCGGTACGGCTCGAGACAACCCTTCGTTATTAGGTCGTCAACCAGAATTCCGATGTACGCTTCGTCCCGCCTCAATTCGAAACCAGCGCACTCTGAGGCGAGATACGCATTCGGCGAACGCGAATGAAGCGTGGCGTTGATGCCGGCGATGAGTCCCTGTGCTGCGGCTTCCTCGTAGCCGGACGTGCCGTTGATCTGCCCGGCGAGGAAGAGTCCTTCGACGCGCTTCGTCTCGAGCCGCCGCGTCAGCTCGGTCGGCTGGATGAAGTCGTACTCCACCGCATAACCGGGACGCAGCATCACTGCGTTCTCCAAGCCTGGCAGCGCGTGAACGAGATCCTCCTGGACCTCTCGCGGAAGACTCATCGAGAAGCCATTGACGTAAATCTCGCGCACGTCGGCGCCTTCGGGCTCGAGGAAGATCTGATGCCGCTCCTTGTCGGGGAAGCGAACGATCTTGTCTTCGAGAGACGGACAGTAGCGCGGACCGATCCCGCGAATCTGTCCGTTGAAGAGGGGCGACTTCCCGATGTTTGCGCGGACGATCTCGCGAACGCGGTCGTTGGTGTGCAGCAGATGGCAGACGACCTGCGGCCGATCGATCTGCGGCGTCATGAACGACAGCGGCACGGGCGGCGCGTCGCCCTGTTCCACGGCGAACCTGCCCCGAGCCACTTCGCCATCGAAGTCGATGCTCGCTCGATCGAGACGCGGCGGAGTTCCAGTTTTCAGCCTCCCGTATTCGAAGCCGAATGACTTCAGTGATTCGGCAAGCTCTCTCGACGGAGGCTCGCCCACTCGTCCTGCCGGCCGCTGCTCCTCGCCAACGTGGATCAACCCGTTGAGGAATGTGCCCGTCGTGATCACGAGGGAAGAACAGCGGTACTCGTCGCCATCCTCCATCGCGAGCCCCGTGATTCGTCCGCTCGCCGTGAGCACGCGGCCTGCCGCACCAAATATCCACGAGATATTCGGCTCCGCTTCGAGTGCCCGACGGACCCATTCGCCATAGAGACGCTTGTCCGCCTGCGCCCTCGGCGACCAGACGGCCGGTCCGCGGCTGCGATTGAGCAGCTTGAACTGGATCCCGGTCGCGTCGATCGCGCGTCCCATCAGACCGCCAAGGGCGTCAATCTCCCGGACCAAATGCCCTTTGGCCGTCCCGCCCACAGCAGGATTGCAGGGCATATGCCCCACAGTTTCAGGAGACAGGGTGCACAGACCCACCCGTGCACCCAGGCGCGCGGCTGCGTGGGCAGCTTCGGCGCCGGCATGGCCCGCCCCGATCACGATCACGTCAAGGTGCTCAACGGCCATCACTTCCCCACGCAGAACCTTGCGAACACGTGCGCGAGGACATCGTCCGGTGTTCGGCGTCCGGTGACTTCCTCGAGGGCCGACCGCGCATCCTGAAGGTCGGCGAGCACGAACTCCTCCGACAGCCCCTCGCCATTCGACGCCAGCGCCGCCTCCTTCGCGCGACTTGCCGCCTGCCATGCGCGCTCGACCAGTGCGGCGTGCCTCACGTTGGTGATGGCCGGGCGCTCATGAAGCACGTCTCGATCGAGCGCGGAGACGATCCGTGCGCGGAGCTCCTCGAGACCGACCCCCGTCCGCGCTGACACGCTGATCGCGTCGCCGCGCGACCAGGCAGAAGCCAGGTCTGCCTTGCTGGCAACGACGATCGCCGCGCCGCAGTCGGCCAGCTGCGACTCGTCCTCTGCATCCAGGGAACGAGACCCATCGAACACGAGCAGCGTCATATCCGCAACCGCCGCCGCGCCCCGCGACCTCGACATCCCTTCGCGTTCGACGATATCGCCGTCTGCACGAAGACCCGCAGTGTCAACCAGGGTCACGCGCAGGCCGTTGATGTCCACCGACTCCGTGATCAAGTCGCGCGTCGTGCCTGGCACGTCGGTGACGATGGCGCGGGAGACACCGACGAGCGCATTGAACAGGCTCGACTTGCCGACGTTGGGACGGCCGAGGATCACGACGGTGAGACCTTCACGGAGCAACCGTCCCCGCCGGGCGTCGGCGAGCAGGTGCGCCAGGCGATCGGCGACATCGCCGATCGCCGAAGCGAGATCGGCCGGCTGGATGAAGTGATAGCCCTCTTCCGGAAAGTCGATCGACGCCTCGAGCCGCGCCATGAGATCGAACAGCGCTTCATCGACCTCCGCAATCACACGCGTCAGCGTGCCCTGCATCTGATCGAACGCCGCGCGCGTCTGCAGCGGCGTTACTGCGTCGATGAGATCCGCCACAGCTTCAGCCTGCGGCAGATCGATCCGTCCATTCAGGTAGGCGCGAAGAGTGAACTCGCCAGGCTCCGCGATGCGCGCTCCTGCCCGGACGCTCTCGGCAACGATCGCCTGGAGCACTACCGGGCTGCCGTGGGCACTGAGCTCCACGACATCCTCGCCTGTATACGAGGCAGGCGCAGGAAAGTAGGTCGCGATTACCTGATCGATCGGTTCGCGTTGACCAGAGCCCGTCGATCCTCCCCGGGCGACGGTCAGCGTCGCGTGCCTGGCCGCGAGTTGCGATCCGCAGTCGAGCAGCTGGCCGGCGGCGGACAGCGCAGATGGCCCGCTGATCCGCACGACGCCGATCCCGCCGCGTCCCGGCGGCGTCGCAATCGCCACGATGGTGTCGCTGGTGGAGAACACGTGCACTTGCCGGACGCGCATCCGGTCGGCGGCGCGTCCCCCGTGAAAAAGGTGGCCTGCGGGCCCGACTACTTGCGCGCCGAGATCAGAACGGTCTTCGAAAACGCGTCGCCGACGCTCTCTGTCGACACGCCGGGAATCTCGGCGACCGCGAGGTGGACGATCCGGCGCTCGTAGGGATTGAGCGGGCCGATCTGCTGGTCGAGTCCGCTCTGCTTCACCTTTTCAGCCAGGAGCTTCGCCATCTGGCGGAGCTCCATGTCCTTGCCCTTCCGGTATTCGAGCGCATCGATCGACACGCGCTCGTCTTCGGGGAGGCTGCGCCCGAACGCCATGTCCACAACGTGCTGGAGCGCCTTGAGCGGCTCACCGCGATGGCGCACGAGCAGCTCCGCCTCTTCCCCCGTCAGGTTCAACCGCAGGCCGTCGGGTGTCTCTTCGACGGCGATCGGCGTTTCGATACCGAGAGCCGCGGTCACTCGATGCAGGAACTCGACGATGGGTTGCGGTGCTTCGGCCATGGTTACTTCTCGTTCCCGGCGGCGTCGGAGGTCTTGCCCGAACCGACGCGTTTCACTTTCCGCTCTGCAGGCGGACGGACCATGCGGACCTGCGGCGGGCCGATGATGTAGTTCGTCAGGTACTGCTGCCCGATCGCCCAGAGATTGCTGACGAACCAGTACAGCACGGTCCCCGCCGGTGTCCACAGGAAGAACACCATGAAGAGAACCGGCATGAACTTCATCATCTTCTGCTGCGCGGGATCCACGCCGACCTGCGGCGTCATGCTCATCTGCAGGAACTGTGAGGCGCCCATCAGAACAGGAGTGATGTAGAGCGGATCGGGTTGGGACAGGTCCTGGATCCATCCGATGAACGGCGCGCCGCGGAGCTCGATCGACACCGTGAGGAGGGAGTAGAACGCCAGGAGCACCGGGAACGTGAGCAGCATGGGAATGCAGCCGCTCGCAGGATTGACGCCCCGCTCCCGGTACAGCGCCATCAGCTCCTGGTTCATCTTCTGCTTTGCCGGATCGGTGGCCTTGAGGTTCTTGTAACGTTCCTGGATCGCCTTGGCCTCCGGCTGGATCGCCTGCATCCTCCGCATCGACACGACGCTCTTGTGCCGCAGCGGGAACATCACCGCGTTGATGAGGACCGTGAGGATGATGATCGAGAAGCCGTAGTTGCCGACGTAGGCGTTGATCCAGCTCAGGGCGCGCAGCAGCGGCACGACGAGAAACGCGAACATGCCGAAGTCGATGGCGCGCACGAGTTCCGAATCGACGCCCGCCAGCACGTCGAAGTCCTTGGGACCGACGAAGAAGTCGAGACCCGCGGCCGGCGCAGTCGGCCGCACGGAATAGGAAACCAGCGACTGCGCCGCCTCTTCACTGCCCGGCGGCGGTTGCATCGCGATGGCCTGATAGGTCACCTGCGACGGTCCGGGACGAATGACGACCGAGAGGAAGTAGTGATCCTCGACGCCGACGTACCTGAAGTCTCCGTCGCGCGCCGGCTGCTCCGCGATCGAGTCGGGAGCGATGCGTTCGATCTCCGTGAGATACAGGACGCCGCCGGACCCGCGCACCCAGCTGCTCCTCTGGATACCAGTGCTGGCGAGGCCGGGACCCCACTCGACCGTAGTCTGGACCGGCGAGTTGTTCCGCAGCACCGACGATTCGATTCGGACGACGTATGTCGCCGGGTCGAGACGGAACGTCTTGCGCACCTGGAGGCCGGAGTTGTCGCTGTACTCGAACGCGATACTCGTCGGACTCGTGATCGTCGCGCTCCCGGACGGCGCGCCGCTCACGCGATAGAGCGCGCTGTTCAACGTCGCCGTCAGCGCCTCATCGTCGGCCCGCAGCGAGAGGGGGAGCGGATGACCGGCCGCCGTCGGTTCAGGAATGAGCTCCTGCGGCTGACCCGAGGCATCGAGGTAGTTCTTCAGCCGCCAGCTCTGTAGACGCGCGCCACGATTGGTGAACGTCGCGACCACCGTCGGCGTCTCGACGCGGATTGGCCGCTCGGTCGTATCCGAAACGAGCGGCTCGGCCTCGCTCGTAGCGGCCTCCGGTGCGACGGCGACGCTTGGGGGCGCGGCTGTCTGTGCCGGCTGGGACTCCGTGGCCGAAGCGGCCGCCGCAGGAACCGGCTGTGTCGCCGTCTCGGCCGGCTGCGGAGGCGGCGGCACCAGCAGCATCTGGTAGCCGTAGAGAACGAGAAACGCGAGAAAGATCGCGAGAAGAACGCGGCGTTCCATCAGCGTGCGGTGCGAAGGGAGCGGATCCGGCCGGAAGAGTGCCGGCGCGGTTCGGTTGGAACAGGATCGTGACCGCTCTCACAGAGCGGGTGGCAGCGGGCCAGACGGCGGGCGGCCAGCCATCCACCGCGGAGGGCGCCATGCCGCAGCACAGCCTCCCGGGCGTAGTCGGCGCAGGAGGGCAGAAACCGGCACGAACCGGCGAAGTAGGGAGATATCAGCAGCTTGTACGCTGCCAGGAGCCCGAGGAGAACGCGAGCCGCCGGTCCCGGGACGTCGCCCAGGCTACCGGCGCCGGCGAAGGCCCCGCTCAAGGCTGTGTCGGTATTCGGCTTCAATGGCAATCAAGGTGGCGTCGAGGAGTTCCCGCTTCGGCACGACGACCAGGTCGAAGCCCGGCGCGATCTTGTTTCGACGGAAAACCTCTCGAATCAGTCGTTTAGCTCTGTTTCTTACGACCGCGCCCCCCAGCTTCTTCGTCGCGGCTATTCCAAGCCGCCCGACCCTGAGGTCGTTGGAGAGGACGAAGAGTGTGGCGAGACGCCCGTGAACTCGGGTGCCGTGCTGATAGACCCGCTCGAAGTCAGCCCGGCGCCGGATGTGCTCGTCAGGCCGGAAGCCACTCATGGGCGCCCTGGCCGGGACGGCTACTCGCTGCTGACGGTCAGGCGTTTGCGGCCCTTGGCCCGGCGGCGCTTCAGAACGATTCGCCCGTTCTTGGTGCTCATTCGCACGCGAAAGCCGTGCGCGCGGCGGCGACGGCGTTTGTTTGGCTGGAACGTGCGCTTGCCCTTCATCGTGTGCTCCGGAGCCGGCCGGCTCCCCGTCTGACAGTGCCAACGGCACCGCGGCCTCTAAGCCGTTCTTGGTTGTCTTGAAACGAACCCGCAATGTTAGCCAAGCGGTTCCAAGTGTGTCAATCATTGCGGTTTGTGTTAGAGTCGGGTCCCTTCTCGTTCGCGTTCCCGATCCCCGAAGCTCATGCGCGTTTGGTATCTTCCCAAAGTTTTCCACACCTGTGGTAAAATCTGTGGTAATGCCGCCGGATTTCGCTCGGTGTTTACGAGTTGTGCCGAGTTTTCGGGCCCTCTCACGGGGCGAAACCCGGGAACGCCTGATAAATCGCGCTTTCTGTCGCCTGTAGTGGTCCTGGCTCAAATATTACCGGCCGTCTTCCGAAGCGAAGCGGCTCTGACGCCCGATTTT
>JBFWPD010000165.1:0-8136 GCA_050250175.1 Vicinamibacterales bacterium | reverse complement strand
CGTCACCATTGCGATTCGGGACACGGGACCTGGAATTCCTGCCGAGGTGCTGCCTCGCATGTTCGAGCCGTTCTACACGACCAAGGAAGTGGGCCAGGGAACAGGACTGGGGCTTGCTATCGCATACGGCATCGTTCACGATCACGGCGGACGAATCACCGCGGGCAATCATCCCGACGGCGGTGCGGTGATATCCGTCGAGCTCCCGGCCGCGCCGGTTCACTCAGCATGATCGACGAGACATTTCTCACGACGGAAGAAGTCCTGGAGTACCTCCAGGTCAACCTGCGGACGGTGTACCGGCTCATCAAGGCCGGCAAGATTCCCGCGGTCCGAGTAGGAAGGCAATGGCGCTTCAGAAAGCGGGACATCGACGCGTGGCTCGACTCGCAGCGTCCGCGGGCCTCTGGTCCTCAAGCTGTCGCGATGGCAGGAGCGTCTGTCCGGCCCTCGGCTGCATCCGCACGTCCCCGCATCCTCGTCGTGGACGACGAAGCCAGCATCCGGGACCTTCTCTCGAAGACGCTCGCAATGTCCGACTACGACGTGGACGTTGCCGCTGATGGACGCACTGCAGTCGATCGCATGCGGTTGAACAACTACGACCTGCTCGTGACCGACGTCAGGATGCCGGGAATGGATGGCCTCACCGTCATTCGCGAAGCACGCCGGTACAAGGCGAACCTTCCGGTCATCGTCATCACCGGGTTCTCCACCGAGGCGACGGCCATCGACGCGCTCAATCTGGGAGTGGCCGGCTACCTTACCAAGCCGTTCCAGCGCCGCCAGGTGCTGAGCAAGGTCGCGCGGGCACTCGGTCTCGACAACGAGTAGCCGCCGGCGGCGCTCGGGCACGGGAGCCCCGTGCTAAAATAAGTCTTTCCAAGTCAATATGATCCAGCTGACCGAGCTCACGAAGACGTTCGGCGACCGGGTGCTGTTCGACCGGGTCAGCTGGCAGATCCGCGCCCGGGAGCGCGTCGGCCTTTGCGGTCCGAACGGCGCCGGGAAGACGACTCTCCTGCGCATGATGGCGGGGCTCGAGGAACCGGACAGCGGCGCGGTTGCCAAGCCCGCCGCGCTGACGGTCGGCTACCTCCCTCAGGACGGACTTTCCCACTCCGGACGAACGGTTTTCGAGGAGGCGAGCGGCGCATTCGAGGCCCTGCTCGCAATGAAGACCGAGATGCACAAGCTGGAGGAACGGCTCGGAGACGACTCCGTTCCCGAAGCGGAGCATGGCGCAATGCTCGAGCGCTACAGCGATCTCCAGGATCGCTTCCGGCTCGGCGACGGCTACAGCATCGACCTCAAGACGGCGACCGTACTGCAGGGCCTGGGATTTTCGACGACGGACTTCGCGCGCCCGACCGAAACGTTCTCGGGCGGCTGGCAGATGCGCATCGCGCTCGCCCGGCTGCTGCTCGGCCAGCCGAACCTGCTGCTGCTCGACGAGCCGACCAATCATCTCGACCTCGAAGCCCGCAACTGGCTGGAGACATATCTCAACGCGTACCCGCACGCCGTGATACTCGTATCCCACGACCGCTACTTTCTGGATGCGGTCGTCACGCGCATTGCGGATGTGACCTTCCGCACGCTCACGGACTACATCGGCAATTACAGTCAGTATCTCGCCTCACACGACGCGCGGATGGAGGCGTTGCGAAAGGCCAAACGCGAGCAGGATGAAGAGATCGCGCGTGTGAAGCTCTTCATCGATCGCTTCCGGTATCAGGCGACCAAGGCCTCGCAGGTCCAGAGCCGTATCAAGATGCTCGAGAAGGTGGTGCCGATCGAGGTTCCGCCTGAGCGGAAGCGCATTCACTTCACGTTTCCCTCGTGCGGCAAGAGCGGTCGCGTGGTGCTCGAGTTGCAGGATGTCCGCAAGAGCTACGACGGCCTCGTGATCTTCGATCGCGTGAACCTGCACATCGAGCGCGGGGATCGGATCGCGCTCGTCGGTCCCAATGGCGCCGGCAAGTCGACGCTGATGCGCATGCTCTCCGGCGAGGAGCAGCCGGACTCGGGCACCAGAACCGAAGGCCATCACCTCGTCATGCAGTACTTCGCGCAGGACGAAGCCACGCGCATGGATCCCGCGCCGACCGTGTACGAGACGCTCGAGGCGGGCTCCCCGCTGCAGATGGTGCCGGCGATCCGCAACATCCTCGGCGGGTTCCTGTTCGCGGGCGACGACATCTACAAGCGAGTCAGAGTGCTCTCGGGCGGCGAGCGCACGCGCCTCGCGGTCGCGAGGATGCTGCTTCGCCCGTCGAATACGCTGCTGCTCGACGAGCCGACGAACCACCTCGACCTCGACTCGAAGGAAGTACTGCTCGACGCGCTCGCAGACTACGGCGGCACGTTGATCTTCGTGTCGCACGATCGCTACTTCGTCGAGCGGCTCGCCACCAAGATCATCGAGATCGGTCACGGCACCGCTGTCGTTTATCCGGGCACGTACACGGAGTTCCTCTGGCACAAGGGGGAACACGACGGGCGGGAGGGGCAGGAACGGCGGGACGGGGACTTCCGCATCAAGCGCGATCGCCAGAAGCCTGAGCGGAAGACGCCCCCCGCCTCACAGACGAAGAGCGGCATCGACCTTCCTGGAACGACACGCGGAGTCGAGCAATCCAAGCAGGCTGCCGTGCAGTCGCACCAGGCCAAACGTCAGGCCGACAGCGAGGCGCGCCGCCAGGCCAAGGCCGTGAAGGCGAGGCAAGCGCGGATCAGCGAGCTCGAAGCACGAATCGCGTCGACGGAGGGGGCGATCAAGGAACTCGAACAGGCGATGACCGCGCCTGGCTTCTACGACAATCGCGCCGCGGCGCAGCCGACCATCGAGCGGCATCAGGCTCTGATGTGGGAAGTTGGCAGTCTGATGTCGCAATGGGAAGAGCTTCAGGCGCTCACGGATCTGGCGTCAACGGACGCCTGATCGAATCACGGATTCGTCAGTCGATTACAATTTCGTGCTAGCATCCCTGCCCCAGATAGCGTTCTAGGCCTATTTTCAACAACTTAGCGGCCTGTACCCGCCGCCCACTCGGGCACGCCGTTTGCGCTTTATTGAAGGACGCGTGTCACTTATGTCGAGCCCTGATCCCGCCTCGGTTGCGGTTCCCAACCGGCCATCTGTCCAAGCAGAAGACTCGTTCTTCCGGCGCCTGGTGGGCAGCATGCGGAACGGCGTCATCGCAATCCATCGTGACGGGCGGCTGGCGCTGGTCAACGACGAGGCGTACCGAATCTTCACGCTGCCGCGCGATCGGGACGATCTTGGAAAACCGTTCGGCGACGTCTTCCGGTCGCGTCCCGATCTGACGCGGGTTCTTTCCGCGGCCTTCGAGCTCTCGACCCTCCCGAACCGCGCGGAGCTCCGCCTGAAGGATCTGGACCGCGTCATCGGCTACACCCTTTCGCAGGTCCGGAACGAGGAGGGCGACCCGATTGGCGCGGTTCTCTTCTTCAAGGACCTGACCCGCGTCGAACAGCTCGAGGAACGGGAGCGGCTGCGAGATCGCCTGGCGTCGCTGGGCGAGATGGCGGCGGGCATTGCTCACGAGCTCAAGAACCCGCTCGCAGGCATCGAAGTCACCGCGGGACTGCTCAGGCGCCTGGTGCCTCACTCGCCCGACGCGCAGTCGCTGCTTGCCGACATCATCAGCGAAGCCAAGCTGGCGAACGCGATCGTCGTCGAGATGCTCGAGTTCGTCCGGCCGATCCGCCTCGAAGTCGAGAGGACCAGCGTCGCGCAGGTGCTCGATCAGGCGCTGACCATGGCCGAGAGCAAGGCGCCCCGGGGCGAGGTGGCGGTCGTCACGGAGGTCCCTTCCGATCTCCCCGTGGTGGACGCCGATCAGCACCAGTTGTGTCAGGTCTTCACTAACCTGCTCATCAACGCCTTCGAGGCGCTCGACGGTCGCGGGCGCGTGGTCGTGCGGGCCACAGCCGTGGAGCTCGAGCACGACCCGTCGTTCTCCTCCGAAGTCTCGGCGCCCACGCCGGCGATCGTCGTCGACGTGGTGGACGATGGCCCGGGCGTGCCACCTCAGCTGCACGACCGCATCTTCGACCCTTTTTTCACGACGAAGCCAAAAGGATCGGGTCTCGGACTGTCGATCGTCCGAAAGATCATTGACGCACACGACGGCCGAATCGATCTCCACAGCGTACCTGGTCAGGGCACTCGATTTCGAGTCACGCTCCCGGTTTCCGGCGGCGGGAACTGGTTCCGGTAAGTCACCGCAAGGACACGAGGACCATGGGAAGAATTCTGATCGCGGACGATCACGACGCTCTCCGGCGGGGGCTGGCTCGAGGGCTGGCAGACGCAGGACATGAGGTCGAGGAAGCATCGAACGGCAACGCGGCCATCGAGCGTCTGCACGACGGTCACTACGACGTCGTCCTGAGCGACCTGAAGATGGGTGGGAGCGACGGCCTCGACGTGCTGCGCACGACCAAGGCGCTCCATCCGACCACGACCGTGATCCTGATGACCGCATTCGGATCGATCTCGACGGCGGTCGAGGCGATGAAGATCGGCGCGTTCGACTACGTGCAGAAGCCATTCGAGCTCGAGGAGATGGAGGTCAAGATCGAGAAGGCGCTCGAAATGCGCCGCCTCAAGCACGAGCTCGAGTACCTCCGGGGCGCGCAGCAGGACATCTACGAGTTCGACCGCATTGTCGGTTCGAGCCCCGCCCTTCAGAGCGTTCTCGATGTCGTCCGCAAGGTCGCGAAGAGCAATACGACCGTGCTGGTCCGCGGTGAGACCGGAACCGGCAAGGAACTGATTGCCGGCGCGATTCATCACAATTCGCTGCGCACGGCCCGCAACTTCGTGAAGGTCAACTGCGCCGCGCTCCAGGAGAATCTCCTCGAGTCCGAACTCTTCGGACACGAAAAGGGCGCGTTCACCGGCGCCGACAAGCAGCGCATCGGCCGATTCGAGCAGGCCGACGGCGGAACGCTCTTCCTCGACGAGATCGGGGACATGAGCCCGAACACGCAGGCCAAGATCCTGCGGGTGCTTCAAGAGCACGAGTTCGAGCGGCTGGGCGGCACGCGCACGCTGAGGGTCGACGTCCGGCTGATCGCGGCGACGAATCGCGACCTGTCCGCGATGGTGCAGAGCGGCCAGTTTCGCGAGGACCTCTATTACCGGCTCAACGTCGTCTCGATCGAGATGCCGCCACTTCGCGAGCGCAAGGAAGACATCGTCCCGCTGGCCCACTCGTTCATCCGCAAGTTTGCGGGAGAACTGAAGAAGAAGATCGAGGGCGTCGAGCCGGACGCCCAGAAGCTCCTGATGCGCTACAACTGGCCGGGGAACATCCGCGAGCTCGAGAACACCATCGAACGGGCGATGCTCCTGGCTGACGGTCGTGCCATCGGCGCCGACGATCTGCGGATTGGTGAAGTGTCGCCGGGCGCAACCGGACGCGAGAACAACTCCATCGTCAAGATTCCGCCCACAGGGATTGCACTCGAGGAGATCGAACGGCAGGCGCTCATCGAGGCGCTCAAGATGTCGAACTGGGTCCAGAAAGACGCCGCGGAGCTGCTGGCGATCAGCCCGCGCGTCATGAACTACAAGATCAAGACCCTGAACATCGAGTTCCCGCGCGGCCGACGGAGTCCGATTCCGCTTTCATCCGTCGCGGCGGTCTAGGAACGGACCTTCGGGTCCGTTGGCTCCGCCTCTCGCTTTCCGCCAGCACGCGGGTGCGTGCGCCTGTACACGTCGAGCAACTGGGCCGCATTGACGTGCGTGTAGCGCTCGGTCGTCCCAAGGCGCGCGTGGCCGAGCAGCTCCTGGATTGCCCGCAAGTCGGCCCCACGCTGCAGCAGGTGCGTCGCAAAGGTGTGCCGCAGGGCATGCGGGCTGATACCGAGGCGGCTGCTCGATGCGATGACGTACCGTCTCACGACTCGATCGACGCCGCGCGTGCTGAGCCTGGTGCCCCGGTAGTTGATGAAGAGGGCGTCGCTTGGCGTTGGCAGCTCAGGACGCGCCTTGAGGTACGCGCGGATGGCACTGGCGGTGCTCGTGTTGAATGGCACGAGCCGCTGCTTCCCTCCCTTGCCAAGCACTCTGGCCATCCTCGTGCTCAGGTTCACGTCGTCCAGATCCAGCCCGGTCAACTCGCTCAGACGCAATCCGGAGGCGTAGAACAGCTCGAGAATCGCGCGGTCGCGGCGTCCGAGAAAATCGGTGCCTGATGCAGCCTCCAGCAGTGCGGTCACTTCTGTTTCAGAAAGATGCGCCGGGATTCTGACTTCGCGCTTCGGCGTCGGCACCAGCGCACCCGGGTCGTCCTCGAGGGCGCCCTCCCGCCGCAGGTATCGAAGGAAGGTCCTGACCGCAGCAAGCTTGCGCGCGGCGCTCGCGCGCGAAATCCCTTGTGCGTGCACCGCAGCGAGAAAGCTCCGGAGCGCGGCACGCGTCAGCGCTTCGGGGGCGAGCTCGCTCCGGCGGAGACCAGCTTCGGCCGCCGTGTGCTCGACGAACTGGGAGACATCGTTCCCGTAGGCGCGAACGGTATGCGCCGACACGTTCCTGTTGAGTCGAAGGAACCGCAGGAAGTCCGCGATGTGCTGCGTCATTCGGCGATCGCAGGCGCCGAGGGTACGGGACTGCCGCCGCCGTGACGGGCCAGCCATTCATCGAGGTCGGCGAGCGCACGATTCGCCATCGCCATGCGCCGGTCGCGGCCATTCTTCGGCGGCTTCTCGAGTGGCTGCATGATGCCGAATGTGATGTTCGATGGCTCGTAGTGCGACGGATCCGCGTGCGACACGTAGTAAGCCAGCGCACCGATCGCGGTAGTCCTGGGCAGGCTGAGGGAAGCCCCGCCAGACGCGAGCCGCGCGGCATTGATGCCGGCCAGCAGGCCCGAGGCCGCCGACTCCACATACCCCTCCACTCCTGACATCTGGCCTGCGAACAGGAGCGACGGTCGTGTCCTGACCTGCCAGGTTTCGTGAAGCACCGTCGGACCGTTCACGTACGTGTTGCGATGCACCATCCCGAAGCGCACGAACTCGGCGGTCTCGAGTCCGGGGATCAGACGCAGCACGCGCGCCTGATCGCCCCACTTGATCTGCGTCTGGAAGCCCACCAGGCTGAAGTGATCTCCTGCAATGGTGTCCTGGCGCAGTTGCACGGCGGCGTAGGGCTGTCGCCCGGAATGGGGATCGACGAGGCCGACCGGCTTCATCGGTCCGAACCGCAGCGTGTCCACACCGCGATGCGCCATGACCTCGATCGGCAGACAGCCCTCGAAGAACCGCTCCTTGTCGAAGTCGTGCACCGTCGCAGACTCAGCGGTCACCAGGGCGTTGTAGAACTGCTCGTACTCGTCCCTGGTCAGCGGGCAGTTCAGGTAGTCGCCTTGTCCATCGTCGACGCCGCATCCGGGCTCCAAGGGGCGAAGGCTCCGATCCCATCGCGACTGGCGAAACACCTTCGTGCGGTCGATCGACTCCGCCAGGACGATCGGACTGATTGCGTCGTAGAAATAGAGGTGCTCCGATCCGACGAGCTCCGCGATTCGAGACGACAGACGCTCCGACGTCAGTGGCCCGGTCGCCAGGATGACGGGGTCGGATTCGCTCGACGCGGGAACATCGACGATCTCATCGCGGACGATGTCGATCAGGGGATGCCGTTCGAGGGCGTCGGTGACAAACGACGAGAAGCGCTCGCGATCGACTGCGAGCGCGGCACCCGCCGGGACGCGGCTGGCTTCGGCCGCGCGAATGATGAGAGACCCGAGGCGGCGCATCTCCTCTTTCAAGACACCGACCGCGTTATCGAGCTTGTCGCCCCTGAGAGAGTTGCTGCAAACGAGCTCGGCGAGACGGTCGGTCTTGTGCACCGCCGTCGGACGCGCCGGACGCATTTCGTACAACGTCACCTGCACGCCCGCCGAAGCCGCCTGCCACGCGGCCTCGGATCCGGCGAGACCCCCGCCAACAATCCTGACCATCGGGTCTATGCGGTATCAGGCAGCTCTTCGGAGCGGACGTAGTCGCACTCTTCGTTGTTGCAGAGGAGCTGACGTCCCCACTTCTTCGTGATTTTCTCGACGAGGAACGGCGCACCGCACTTCGGACACGGCT
>JBFWPD010000164.1:0-8160 GCA_050250175.1 Vicinamibacterales bacterium | reverse complement strand
ACGTTCCAGCCCGGCAAGATCGGAGCGTTGGGTCTGCTCTGGCACGGGGAATCCTGTCGGAAGGCCGGACCTGTGATCGTAGCACGCGGCCCGGTGCTTGCCGGAGCGGCGGACGCCGTGCTATAGTGTCTTTCGGCTGGTAATTCCTTTCAGTTCAACTAGTTGCGGCATGTCATCCAGCCCCGCGGTGTACAACGACCAGGGCGCTCACCACGCCCCAACGAGCGCCACCTTGTCGAACACACCAATCGTCCGAGAAGTCCTGGACAACGGCATCCGTCTCTTGACGGAGCGGATGAGCCACGTTCGCTCGGTCAGCATCGGAGTCTGGCTGACGCGCGGGTCACGACACGAGGTAGCCGAACACGGCGGGATCGCGCATTTCGTCGAGCACATGCTCTTCAAGGGCACCTCGTCGCGCTCGGCCGAAGATATTGCCCAGTCGATCGACTCCATCGGCGGCCAGCTCGACGCGTTCACCGCCAAGGAGTATGCGAGCTACTACATCAAAGTGCTCGACGAGCACCTGCCGCTCGCACTCGACATCCTCTCCGACATCGTGCTCAACCCTGCGTTCAGCCCGGACGACATCGAGCGCGAAAAGAAGGTCGTCGTAGAAGAAATCAAGATGGTCGAGGACACGCCCGACGACCTCGTCCATGAGCTCTTCACGCAGTCGTTCTGGGAAGACCATCCGCTGGGGCGGCCGATTCTCGGCACGCGCGAGACGGTCGAATCGTTCGACGCCGATCTTCTGCGGCGCTATTTCGCTCGAACGTACACGCCGGCGAACCTCGTCGTATCCGCGGCCGGCAACCTGGATCACGATCGTGTGCGCGATCTCGTGCTGGAACGCTTCGCGTCGCTTCGGACCGGCGGCGAAAATGGCGTCGAAAAGGCGCCGCGTGTCGTGCCGAAGGTGGTCATCCGGAACAAGGAGCTGGAGCAGAGTCACATCTGCCTGGGCGCGAGCAGCTACCCTCAGGACCACGACGATCGCTATGCGAGCTACGTGCTGAACACACTGCTGGGCGGTTCGATGAGCTCCCGTCTGTTCCAGAACGTGCGGGAAAAGCGTGGTCTGGCCTATTCGGTCTTCAGCGGACTGAGCTCCTATCGCGACGCCGGGTCGTTCACGGTCTACGCCGGATGCGCGAACGAGGTCGTCGGCGAGGTCATCGACCTGGTCGTCGAGGAACTCCGGGGCGTGAAGCAGACTGCCGTCGGCGACGCGGAGCTTCAGAGGGCGAAGGACCATCTGAAGGGCAGTCTCATGCTGAGCCTCGAGAACACCGCGAGCCGCATGTCGCACCTTGCCCGGCAGGAGATCTACTTCGAGCGGCATTTCGGTCTCGACGAGACGCTCGAGGGCGTCGAGCGTGTGACGACAGCCGACGTGCAACGCGTGGCGCAGGACCTGTTTGCCAACGGGTCGCTGGCCGCGACGGTGCTCGGCAGCGTGAATGGACTGCGGGTTCCCCGTGAACGCCTGGATCTCGACTGAAGCATCAGTGAGGCCGACGTAGCGACGTGATTCCACGTTATACCCATCCGGACATGGGCGGCATCTGGAGCGACCAGCGCCGCTACGAAACCTGGCTGCTCGTTGAGAGTGCAGCAGCCGAAGCGATGGCGGCCGCCGGCATCGTGCCCGCCGATGCCGCTCGAGACATCCGCGAACGCGGGCGCTTCGATATCGCCCGCATCGAGGAGATCGAGCGGACCACCCAGCACGACGTCATCGCATTCACGACGGCCGTGGCAGAGCACGTGGGGCCCTCGGCCCGCTGGCTTCACTTCGGCCTCACGTCGTCCGACGTCATCGACACTGCGCAGGCACTCCAGATGCGCGAGGCCTGCGACCTCATCCTGAAAGACATCGAGGCGCTCTCGGCGGCCGTGCGGGAGCGGGCGCTCGAGCATCGGCAGACGGCGATGATCGGCCGAACGCACGGCGTGCACGCCGAGCCGATGACGTTCGGCCTCAAGCTTGCGCTCTGGTACGCGGAGCTGGGCCGCGGCGCCGAGCGCGTCCGCCGTGCACGGACGACGATCAGCGTGGGCAAGCTGTCCGGCGCCGTGGGAACCTTCGCCCATCTGCCCCCGTCGGTCGAACTGGAGGTGTGCCGGCGCCTCGGACTCGAGCCGGCACCGGTCGCATCGCAGGTCATCCAGCGCGATCGCCACGCCGAGCTGTTGAGCGCGCTGGCGATCCTGGCGGCGTCGCTCGAGAAGTTCGCCCTCGAGATTCGCGGGCTCCAGAAGACGGAGATCGGGGAGGTCGAAGAGCCGTTCGCGAAGGGGCAGAAGGGCTCGTCGGCGATGCCGCACAAACGGAATCCGATTGGCTGCGAGCAGATCGTCGGGCTGGCCCGCCTCATCCGGGCGAACAGCCACGCCGCGATCGAGAACATCGCGCTCTGGCACGAGCGCGACATCTCGCACTCATCGGTCGAGCGGGTCATCCTCCCGGACAGCTTCATTGCGCTCGATCACATGCTGCGGCGATTCACGCGCATCGTGAGCGGCATCGCCGTCAACGCCGAGCGGATGCGCGAGAATCTGGCGCGCTCGCGAGGCGTTGTCTTCTCCGGCACCGTGCTGCTCGAGCTCGCGAGGCGAGACGTCTCGCGTGAGCGTGCCTACGAGTGGGTGCAGCGGAACGCGATGCGCTCGTTCGCCGAGGGCCTCGACTTCAAGACACTGCTGCTCGCCGACCAGGATGTGACTGGCGTGCTCTCGGCCGACGACATCGAGCGCGCATTCGATCTCCACGAGCAGTTCCGGCACATGGACGACATCTTCGACCGCGTGTTCGCACCGGTCCAGGCGAGAGGCTGAGACATGCGCGCCCGAGTCTTCGTGACGCTCAAACCATCCGTGTTCGATCCGCAGGGGCGGACGATTGCCGACGCGCTGCATTCGCTGGGGTACGGCGACGTCGAGGACGTCCGCCAGGGGAAGTTCTTCGAGCTCGATCTCGCGACGACCGAGGCCGCGCGGGCGAAGGCGCTCGCGGCGGAAGTCGCCGACAAGCTGCTGGCCAATCCGGTGATTGAAAGCTATCGAGTTGAAGTGGACTAGCCGTCCCGTCCACTAGGAACGGGAACATCGACCTATGAAGTTCGCCGTCATCGTCTTTCCGGGTTCCAACTGCGATCACGACGCCTACCACGCGGCGACCGAAGTCCTCGGTCAGTCGGCGGAGCTCGTCTGGCACAAAGAGACCGATCTCGAGGGCGCCGACGTCGTCATTCTTCCGGGCGGTTTTGCGCATGGCGACTACCTGCGCACGGGAGCGATGGCCCGGTTCTCGCCGATCATGCCGGCGGTCCAGTCCTTCGCGGCGGCGGGCGGTCCGGTGCTCGGGATCTGCAATGGCTTTCAGGTGCTGCTCGAGTCCGCCCTCCTTCCAGGCGCGATGCTCCGCAATCGCGAGCTGAAGTACCGCTGCGAGCACGTTCACGTGCGGGTAGAGCAGAGCGACACGCCCTTCACGGGGCTGGCGAAGGTTGGCCAGGTGCTTCGCATCCCGATCGGGCACGGCGAGGGCAACTACTTCGCCGCGCCAGACGTGCTGAAGCGCATCGAGGCGAATCGGCAGGTCGTGCTTCGCTACGTCACGCCCGGCGGCGAAGTCACGGACGCGTCGAATCCGAACGGATCGCTGCATGGCATCGCAGGCATCTGTAACGAGGCCCGCAACGTGGTCGGCATGATGCCGCATCCCGAGCGAGCTTGTGAGCCGCTGCTCGGGAGCACCGACGGCCTGGTCATCCTCGAGTCCGTCGTGAAGGCAGTGACGTCTGGCGCTTACCGGGCACAACCCGCGCTCGAGGGCGCCGGTGGCCGGCCCACTGAGGGACGGTCGTGATCGACGCGAAGGTGCTCGAGCGCCACGGGCTCAAGCAGGACGAGTACGAACGAATCGTAGGATTTCTCGGGCGCGAACCCAACCTCACCGAGCTCGGGATCTTCTCGGTGATGTGGTCGGAGCACTGCAGCTACAAGAGCTCGCGCGTGCATTTGAGAACGCTTCCGACGGAAGGTCCGCAGGTGCTGCAGGGGCCCGGCGAGAACGCCGGCGCGATCGACATCGGCGAGGGGCTGGCCGCCGTCTTCAAGATCGAGTCCCACAATCACCCGTCGTTCATCGAGCCGTATCAGGGCGCCGCAACCGGAGTCGGCGGCATCATCCGCGACATCTTCACGATGGGCGCGCGTCCAATCGCGCTGCTGAACTCGCTGCGGTTCGGCGCGCTCGACGCTCCGGGCACGCCCCGGCTCCTCGAAGGAGTGGTCGCGGGCATCGCCGGCTACGGCAACAGCATCGGCATTCCAACGGTCGGAGGCGAGATCGCGTTCGATCCCTCCTACGCCGGCAATCCGCTGGTGAATGTCTTCTGCCTCGGCGTCGCCAGGGCGTCCGACATCATCAAGGGCGTGGCGTCCGGGGTCGGGAATCCCGTGTACTACGTCGGCGCCAAGACCGGCCGCGACGGGATCCATGGCGCGACGATGGCGTCGGCAGAGTTCGACGACAAGTCGGCGGAGAAGCGTCCCGCCGTGCAGGTCGGCGATCCGTTCATGGAGAAGCTGCTCCTCGAAGCCTGCCTCGAGGTGATGCAGACCGACGCGCTCGTCGGCATCCAGGACATGGGCGCCGCCGGGCTCACCTGCTCGACCAGCGAGATGGGATCGCGGGGTGGTGCCGGCGTCGAGATCGATGTCGCTCTGGTCCCACAGCGCGAAACGGGGATGACGCCCTACGAGATCATGCTCTCGGAGTCGCAGGAGCGGATGCTGCTCGTCGTGAAGCGTGGCCGGGAGGCCGAAGTGGAGCGTATCTTCGACAAGTGGGACCTGCACGCCGTCCACATCGGAGACGTTTCCGAAGGCAGCTTCCTGCGCGTGCGTGAGCGCGACAAGGTCGTCGCTGAGATTCCCAACCGCGCCCTCACCGACGAAGCGCCCGTCTATCGGCGCCCGATGGAAAAGCCGGCATACCTCGCCGAAGCGCAGCATCTCGACCTCGATGCGCTTGCCGCAAAAGCGCAGCCTCCGGCAAAGGACGCGCTGATGTCGCTGCTCGGTTCGTCCACCATTGCCAGCAAGCGGTGGATCTACCGGCAGTACGACCACATGGTCCAGACGAACACGATCCTGCTTCCAGGCATGGGCGCCGGTGTTGTTCGCGTGAAGGGCACCGACCGTGCGCTGGCGATGTCAGTCGATGGCAACGGCCGCTACTGCTATCTCGATCCGCGGCGTGGCGCGGCGCTGGCCGTGGCCGAGGCGGCCAGGAATGTCGCGTGCGCCGGAGCGAAGCCGCTCGGCACCACCAACTGCCTGAACTTCGGAAATCCCGAGCGTCCGCCGATCATGTGGCAGTTTGCGGAGGCCGTCGCTGGAATTGGCGAGGCCTGCCGTGCGTTGTCGATTCCCATCACGGGTGGGAATGTCAGTCTGTACAACGAGACCGATGGCCGTGCCATTCACCCGACCCCGGTCATCGGCGTGGTCGGCCTTCTTGAGCACGCCGATCGGGTCGTCGGCCGGTCGTTCAGGGGAGCCGGTGACGCGATCGTACTGCTTGGGGAGAGCCGCGGGGAGCTCGGCGGCAGCGAGTATCTGCGAGTCGCTCATGGCCTCGTGCAGGGCACCCCACCGGCGCTCGATCTTGCCGCCGAGGCCGCGCTCCAGGCGCTCCTCGTCCGGATTGCGGAGATGCGCCTCATCAGGTCCGCACACGACTGCTCAGACGGCGGCCTGGCAGTAACGCTGGCCGAATGCTGCTTTGACACCGGAAGCCTCGGTGCCGACGTCCAATTGGAAGGGGCTCCTTTCTCCGGCCCCAAGTCGTTGGCTCACGTGGCGACGCTATTCGGAGAGAGTGCGTCGAGGGTCGTCGTTTCGGTCGAGAGTCGTCTGGTATCGCAGGTTCTCGAGCTGGCGCGCATTGCAGGCGTGCCGGCGCGCACCGTCGGACAGACCGGCGGCCATACGCTGGCGATCAGCGTGGACGGGCAGAAGCTGGTTGATGTGAACGTTGACCAGGCGGAACACGAGTGGGCGACGGCGATAGGCCGGCGCTTTGCGCGGAAGGTCGCATGACACACCATGCTCGATAAGTTCAAAGACGAGTGCGGCGTCTTCGGCATCTTCGGGCACCCCGAAGCGGCCAACATGACCTACCTCGGCCTCTACGCGCTCCAGCACCGCGGGCAGGAGAGCGCCGGGATCGTGTCCGCCGAGCGCGACACGCTTCATGCAGTGCGCGGCATGGGTTACGTCGCCGAAGTGTTCGACACTGCCGCCCTTGCGAAACTGCCAGGCGACATGGCGATCGGTCACGTGCGTTACTCGACGGCGGGTGACAGCGGCCTGCCGAACGCCCAGCCGTTCCTCATCGACTGCTCGCACGGGCAGATTGCCATCTGTCACAACGGCAACATCGTGAACGCGGGCGAGCTGCGCGATCAGCTCGTGAGCCAGGGGTCCATCTTCCAGTCGAGCAGCGATACCGAGGTCGTCCTCCATCTCTACGCCAGGTCTAGAGCGGGCAGCGTCGAGGACGCGGTCGTCGAGTCCGTGTCGCAGGTGCAGGGCGCGTTTTCCTTTCTGCTGCTCACAAGGGACAAGCTGATCGCCGTTCGAGATCCGCACGGATTCCGTCCTCTCGCGATTGGCCGCCTCAACGACGCATATGTTGTCTGCTCCGAGACCTGCGCGATGGACCTCATCGGCGCGACCTTCGTTCGAGACGTCGAGCCCGGAGAGGTCGTCGTCATCAGCGCGGAGGGAATGCGGTCGATCAAGCCGTTTCCTGCGGGGGCGCTCGCGCACTGCGTCTTCGAGCACGTGTACTTCGCCAGGCCGGACAGCTACGTGTTCGGCAAGAGCGTCAACGAGGTGCGGACCAACCTCGGGAGGATTCTTGCGCGCGAGCAGCGTGTCGATGCCGACGTCGTTGTCCCTGTGCCTGACTCTGGCGTTTGTGCGGCGATGGGATACGCGGACGAGGCGGGGCTCCCGCTCCGCATGGGACTCATCCGCAATCACTATGTGGGACGGACGTTCATTCAGCCGCAGTCGTCCATCCGGCATTTCGGCGTGAAGGTCAAGCTGAACCCCGTCAGGAGCATCCTCGAAGGGAAACGCGTCGTGCTGGTGGACGACTCGATCGTCAGGGGCACGACGAGCCGCAAGATCGTGAAGATGGTGCGTGCGGCCGGCGCCAAGGAAGTCCACATGCGCATCAGTTGCCCGCCGACGATTTCGCCGTGCTTCTACGGCGTCGACACGCCGCGGCGTGCCGACCTCATCGCTGCCACCCACACGCTCGATGAGATCACTGCATACCTGCGTGCCGACAGCGTCGGCTATCTGAGCCTCGAAGGCCTGATGACGGCCGTTGGCCGGGACAACAATCGATATTGCAGTTCCTGCTATACGGGTCAGTATCCGGTGCCGTTTCCCCGCGACGAGCGGCTCTATCTCCAACTGGCCCTGAAGCTCGACAAAGAGACGGTGACGGGCTGAGATGTCAGGCGGCCGCCGCTGGTGCCGTGCGACCTCGCACGGATTCATCGCTTTCGTCGGCATCGCGTTCTGCCTCGGCGCCGGCACCGCTCTTCCGGTGCACGCGCAGGAGCCGACAGCCCCCCAGCAGGTGTCCATCGAAGAGCTCACCTCTGCCATCAATCAGCTCGGCAATCTCGACTACGACGTCCGGACGGAGGCTTCGCGCACCATCAGGAGAGCGCAGCCGGCCCAGGCCGTTCCAGCGCTCCTGAGAGCACTGGACGAGCATGCGGATGGATACGTCCGTTATCGCGCCCTGGTGCTGCTGACAGGGTTCAACGACCCGCGAACCCGTGACGCGATGCGCGAGTCGATGATGAGTCCCAACGATCGGCTCCGAATCGTCGCGTTCAGCTACTTCGCTCACAACCCCGCCCCCGAGCTCGCTCCCGCGCTGCTCGCCAGGCTCGACGCCGAGCTCGCGGAGTTCGTGCGTCCGGCCCTGGTCAGGGCACTCGCCGCGCATGGACAATCGCCCGACGTTCAGCGGGCGCTGGTCCGCGATGCGACGCGTGGAGAGGACTTCTTCAGAAGCGCGGTCATAGAAGCCCTCGGTGAGCACCGGGCCAGCTACGC
>JBFWPD010000163.1:0-8181 GCA_050250175.1 Vicinamibacterales bacterium | reverse complement strand
AGCACGTGTCGTAGCCATGCCACTCTCGCTGCCCACCGAGAAATACCGCACGGCAGAACAGCGTACTGCGGCGTACCGGCAACTCGAGGAGCGGCTCGACGCGATTCCTGATGTCTCTTCGAGCGCGTTCGCCAATGTCGTCCCCTTTGCCGGGGGGCCGTCGCGGCAGTTCTCGGTGAACGCACGACGCCCCTTGCCTGGCGAATCGCAGCCGCTCGTCTCGTACGTGAGGATACGGGGCCGCTACTTTGACACGCTTGGTCTGCCGCTGCTGCGCGGACGTACGTTTTCAGATCGGGATGCCTTACCGGGATCCGAGAGTGCCATCGTCAATCAGCGCCTGGCCACGATGTTCTTTCCGAATGAAGATCCGATAGGCCGTCGCATCTGCTTGAGGGAGCCGAACACCGCGGCCACGTTGCCGGCAACTTGCGCCACGATCGTCGGCGTGTCGCCGACGGTTCGTCAGCAGTATTTTCAAGAGATTGACCCGGTCGTGTATGTCCCTGCCCCGACGGATGCCTCAGAGCTCACGCTGATCGTTGGCATCCATTCCACGTCGACGGCCGTCGTGCCGCTGCTTCGTGCGGAAGTCTTCGCACTTGATGACGCCATCGCGTCGAACGCCGTGATGCCACTGGAGCAGGCGATGACGGGTTCGAGATGGGGGCACCGCGTGTTTGGGGGGATGTTGACAGCTTTCGCGTTCGTTGGGTTGCTGTTGGGAGCCGTCGGGCTCTACGCAGTCACCGCCTTCGCCGTCGTTCAGCGGACGAAGGAGATTGGTGTTCGCATGGCCCTCGGTGCACGGGCCAATGCCGTCGTGTGGCTCTTTGTCAGGCGGGCCGCTTTGCCGGTCGGCGTAGGTATTGGCATGGGACTCGCCGGAGCATTGGCGATTGGCAGAGTATTGCAACGCTTCTTGATCCAAACGAGCCCCACAGACCCGACCGTCCTCGTGGGCATCTCCGTGCTGCTGGCGGCGGTGTCCTTCGGCGCCGCCTTCTTTCCTGCGCGGCGAGCCACAGCTTTGGACCCACTCGCTGCCTTGCGGTACGAGTAGATTCCGTCTCGAGTTCCTTCCATCTCCTGGTGCCATGGTGATCCTTGAAGCACGACGTCTCGTGAAACGATTTCATGGACACGCGGTTGTCGACCACGTCAGCTTCGCCGTCCATCGCGGAGAAGTCGTTGGCTATCTCGGACCCAACGGATCCGGCAAGACGACCACCACCCGCATGCTGACGGGCCTGCTTGAGCCAACGAGCGGTGCGGTCCTGTTTGACCGGCCGCGAGGTCAGGCTCGACCCTCTCGAATTTCGACGGCGGCTCGGCTATGTGCCGGAGGAACCACATCTCTACCCATTTTCTTTCCGGCCGCGAGCACTTGGAGCTGGTCGAACGGCTGCGCGACATGCCGGCCGCCGCAATGAATCGCAAGATTGACGCTTTGCTGGCGGCGACTCGAGAGACTCGACAATCAGTCCCGTGACGGTCCCGAATTCGATACTGCCTGGTGAAGGCGTCGCGTCCCGCGAGGAGGGGTGTCGGCGCGTCGTGTCGTTCCTCTTCCCAGACCGTCATTTCCCTTCAGTATTTCCCGCCGACTTGGCGATAATCGGTCACAGACAGGCCTTATCCGCGCTGTCATGTGGGGAGGCTGACGAGGGGCCGAGAACGGGCGTCATGCTAACCGCGAGACGGCCCTAATGTTTCCTATCGTCTTCGCGATGTTCCTCGACGCCGGGGGAACGACTTCGCCGTATTCAAGGCCGACGAACACGCCCGCTGAGCGTGGGCGCCGCTTGGAGGTGCACGATGCCGCGAGCGATTCCCGGCGAGAACACGAAGCTGGCCGCCGTCAGCCTCGTCCTTGGGCCCCTGATCATGAGCGTCGGGGATCTCCTGCATCCGGAAGAATCCATGGATCCGGCGGTGCAGGCGGCGCTGATGGTCGGCCTGGCGTCGCGCTGGTATGTCGCGCACCTGATGCTGTTCTTCGGCATCCTGATATTGATTCCGGGAATTCTCGCCATCAGTGGCCTCGCCATGGAGCGGACGCCGCGGTCGGGTTTCGCCGCACGAGTTCTCACGTTGGTTGGCGGCGCCGCATTTGCGGGCGTGTTCGTCGGCGAAGTGCTGATCGGGCGGTACGTCTCGGACGGCGCTGACGTCACCGCGGCAACCAGGCTCCTCGCGACCTTTCAATCGGGTCCTGTGCTCGGCGCCGTGATGATCGGCGGGCTCGCCTTCTTCCTGGGCGTCGGAGCGCTTGCGGTTCCCATGATTCGCGCCGGCGGGTCACTTCGATGGCCGGCGCTCGCCTTTGCTGCCGGCGCGATCCTGATTGCCGTCGAGATCTCAACCGCCCAGGTCTTGCTTAGCCGGATCGGCAACTTCGCGTTTCTCGCCGGCGGCATCCTGTTCGCGCGCTACCTCGTTCAGAGACAGCCGGCCACGAGTTCCTGACTGAAGTCGGCCGGGCGCTATTCATTCCCAGATCACGTGCGGGATCTCCACTCGTGAAGTGTCCGTATCCGTGTGGTTTCTCCCTTACGCCGGGAATCTCTTGCCATCGCGGTGCTGATGCGCCAGATCGAACCGGACTCGGCACGGGCGGAACTCAGGTGCTGGACGAACGATGAACGCAACTGTGATACGGCGGCTGATGGGATGCGGAGTCGTGGCCGGCTGCGTCGCCACAGCGTTCGCACAAGGCCAGGCGCCTCCCGCGACGGTGCCCGGGCGCAGTGGCCCGGACCCGAGAGTGGGGACTGGCAAGATCGCCGGGCGCGTGCTCGACACCGACACCGGCGCGCTGTCGTGGGGGGAAGCTGACGAGGGGTCGAGAACGCTTCTGCATACGCTGGATGAGGCCCCCCGCACACTCGATGAGCGTCGCGCGATGGCGAAGATAGCCGCGCAAGGCGACTATCCCGTCCGCAGGACGGAAGCTGCCGCGCAGCAGGCCGAGCATGTGCAAGTCGCGGAGCCACGCAATCCGACACGTCACTCTTGCGACCGGGCACATGTTAGATATGCCGGGCGTTCACACGGCGGCGTGAGAATCTTTGCCTCTCGTGAGGCCAATGTGTCACAATGTGCACATGAAGACGATATCCATCCGCGAACTGCATCTGAAGACCGGCCGCTGGGTTCGCCATGCTGCGAGCCGAGGTCCCATCGTGGTCACCGATCGCGGGCGCCGCGTCGCGGCGCTTCAGCCATTTGACGCCTCCGTCACGAGCCGGCCTCTCCCCAATCGCGAGGCAGCGATACGCAAACGCTCGAAGGTCCCGGTCGATTCCGCTGTATATCAGTCCGAGCTGCGCGAGGATCGGTGATCTATTTCGACGCAGCGTACATCGCCAAGTGCTACCTCAATGAGCCGGGGGCGGATCGAGTCCGCGAAGTAGCCTACGGCGCGGACGGCCTTGCATCTTGTGAGCTGGCGCGACTGGAGTTTGCGTCGATCCTCAAGCGGCACGTCAGAGAGCACCACGTGACTCGCCGGGAGATGACGGCCATCTTGAAAGACTTCGAACAAGATGAGCAGAACGGTGTGTGGCAGTGGTTTGGCGTGACGTCCGAGCTTCTGGAGAAGACTCGCAAAGCCGTCCTCGACCTTCCGAGCACGGTTTTCGTCCGGTCCGGTGATGCGCTGCACCTGGCCTGCGCCGAGGAGCATGGCTTCCAGGAGGTCTACACGAACGACCACCACATGCTGCAAGCTGCGAAGCACTTCCACGTGACAGGAGTGAACGTCCTCGGTGAGAGCAGTTGATCAGGCCACGGGGCGAAGTCGGTGGACGGATGGCGGACGGGCGGGAGATTGCGCCGAGATTAGCAAGATCACGCCACAACAGAAACCTCAGGAGAAGCACTCCCGAGAGGGCGCGGGATCATCGAGGATTTCCGGTCCAAGCTGATTCGTAATCAGCAGGTCATCGGTTCAAGTCCGATCGCCGGCTCCAGTTTGTCCTCGGTCCATTCTGAGCGGAGGGGTAACACTTCATTCCGCGCGGATGGGTAACAGTTTGGGGCCGAACGGGTTCTCGATCGGGTCTAGCCGACACGTCTCCTCATCGAAATAACCCAAATCGTAGTGCATAAAGGTGACGAGCCAGATGCACTCGCCCACCTGCGTGACGCCGACGGACTGTCCCGCGAAGACGTGACTGAGGTTGACCTTGCGGCCGCGGAAGCAGATGCGGCCGCAGCCGGTCACCATGATGGTTTGATCGTGAAAGGGATAGGTCAGGTCGTCGAGCCCGCGATAGATGCGCGCTGAACGCGCGTAGAGGTCGGCGGGAACCTTCATCCCGAGGGCCTGGTGCGGGCGGTCCGTGTTGTAGCGCGTGAGGAAATCGTCGAACCGGGCCTGCTGTTGCAAGACGTTGGGAGCCGCGGGCTTCGTCGCTTCGCGCTTCAGCGTCAGGTGCATCCGCTCATGCCGGCCGTTCTGTTGCGGATGGCCTGGCTTGATGCGTTCGATCTGGATACCGAGGCGCAGCCACCAGACGGCGAGCTTGCTCAGCCCGTAGATCGCGTGCGCCGACGCAAACGGGACGCCGTTGTCGGTGCGGATCACCTGCGGGAGACCAAACTCCTTGAAGGTGCGCTCGAAGACTGTGAAGGCGAATTTCTCCTGCGTCGTCAGCAGCGCTTCGCACGTGAGCAGGTAGCGGCTCGCGAAGTCCGTGATGGTCAGCGGATAGCAGTACTTCCGATTGCCCAGGAGAAATTCGCCTTTGTAGTCCGCACACCAGAGCGCGTTCGGGTGGGTCGGGTGGGAGAGCGCGGTCCCAGAGGCCCGTGGGCGGCGCTGGCGCCGATGGTGCACCAGCTGGTGGCGATCCAGCACCGCGTGGACCGTGCTGATGGCCGGCAGGTGCGGGCCGGTAAACTGCTGCCGCAGCTTTTCGCGGATCTTGGGCGCGCCCCAGCCGGGATACTCCCGTTTGAGACGCACGATCGTGGCTTCAATGGGCGCCGGCAGCCGATTCGCCTGGCGGTGGGCGCGGTGACTTCGATCACTGAAGGCCTGAATCCCGCAATCCTTGTAGCGATCGAAGATCTTGTAGCCGGTCTTTCGCGAAATCCCAAACTCAGCGCACAGCGGGGCCATCTTCTCGCCCTCGAGCAGGCGGGCGACAAACCGGAGTCGCTCGTCCATGACGTGACACTCCTTCCAAGGCATGCCCCCTCCTCGTGGGGGGCAGAGTGTCACCCATCCGCTCGGAATACGCTGTTACCTATCGCTCAGGAAGGACACTCGCACCTTCGCTCACTCGCTGAACTGACGCGAGCGACGGCAACTCGGCCCTCCTGCATACGTTGTATGCTTGCCCGCAGATGCTCCGGCGGGCCATCGCGTTCATCGTGCTGCTCCTGGCAGCCTCGCCCTTCACGGCGCCATTCCAGACCTGGCACCTGACCACCTCGCAGGCTGCCGACCAGACCGCACGGAACGTCGAGTTGAAGACTGTCAGGATTGAGCCCGAGGTGGTCAGTCCGGGCTCGCTGGTCCCGACCCTTCGGAGCGAGCAACCGGTAGACCGGGACTGCGAGTCGATCGAAGAGCTTGCGCTCGTCTCTCCGCCCTCGCGCATTTCGCGGCCGAACGACGTTCCTCCCGCTGCCGGCCCGCCTGGCCCGTATTCGCCTCACCTCACCGTTCTTCGGCTGTAGCCGCCCTCGCGCCTGCATTCGCTGGCGGCGTGCGGCGCGTTCGTCGCGCCTCACGGGTCAGCGTCGCGGGACCTCCGTCCCGATGTCTGTTCACCGTGAGGGGCCAGAGCGCGATGGTTCTCGACAACGCTGCTTTTCTCGACGCGTACGAAGACTTCTTCGACAAGCACACGTCCTGCGTGGATCGGCCGGATCGTCTCCAGATCGGCGTCTGGATCCCCAGGTCGGGTGACGAATGTACAGTGCGGCTCTCGTGCGGGTGCGGTGCCTCCGTCTTCCTCGAAGGCACCCGCATCGTCGCGCAGGCGGTCGTCGCGGCGTGCCGTACGAATGGCGTGCCCGTCGTGGAACACCCGGTCGAGCCCTCCCCACCCGAGTCCAGGCACTGACCCCCTCGCGGACAGCGGGACTTCCAGGCGCGTACGACTCGAACTACAATCCGGCCGACTTCATTCCAGGAGCTGACGCTGTATGCGCATCCAATGGACGAGCCTCGTCGCGGTCGCGGCACTGACGGCCTGCTCACAGGCGACACCCGAACAGCAGATCGTGAATGACGCCGCCGAGGCGCTCGGCGGTGCCGAGCAGGTCCAGGCGGTGACGACCCTCGTGCTGCGCGGGGACGGCACGCACTACAACCTCGGCCAGGACGTCCTCCCCGGCGCTTCGGGACAGACGTTCGACGTCACCGGCTACACCCGCGTGATCGACGTCGCGGGCGGACGGTCGCGCACCGAAATGACCCGCGAGCCCAACTTCCAGTTCTTCCAGGGCCCGCAGCCGCAGACACAGATCAACGGCATCGACGGGGACGTGGCGTACAACGTCGCAGGCAATGGGACCGCGACCCGCGCCGGTGGCGCCGTCGCGACGGCGCGGCAGCTCGAGGTGCTCCACCATCCTGTGACCGCGGTCAAGGCGGCGCTGGCCGAAGGGGCAACGCTGGCCAACCCGCGCACGGAGGGAGGCGAGTCGCTCATCGACGTCACGACCGCGTCAGGCCAGGCGTTCACGCTCGCAACCGACGCCACGAGTCATCTTCCGACGATGGTGAGCCACCGGGCGGACGACACGAACCTCGGCGACGTCGTCATCTCGACGGCCTTCGCGGACTACCAGGAGGTCAACGGCGTCCAGGTGCCCTCGCGTCTGACGGTAAGGACCGACGACTTCACGACGGCGGACTACCGCCTCACGGAAACGGCGGTCAACGGTGGCGCCGGCGAGATTGCTGCTCCCGAGGCAGCCGCCAGCGCCCCTCCGCCTGCCGCCCCGGCAGTCAACGCGACCGCGGAGGTCATCGCCCCGGGGATCTGGCTGATTGGCGGCGGCTCGCACCACAGCGTGCTCGTCGAGTTCAGCGATCACCTGACGCTGATCGAAGCGCCTCAGAACGACGCCCGGACGCTGGCTGCGATTGCGAAGGCGCGCGAGACCGTCCCCGGCAAGCCGCTGACGCAGCTGATCAACAGCCATCACCACTTCGATCATTCCGGTGGAGTCCGCGCCGCGATCTCGGAAGGCCTGACGATCATCACGCACGAAGGCAATCGCGCGTTCTTCGAGGAGATGGCGAAGCGTCCGCACACGATCAACCCCGACGCGCTGCAGAACAACCCGCAGCCGCTCGCCATCGAGACGGTGGCTGACGAGCATGTGCTCACCGACGGCACGATGACGGTCAACCTCTATACGGTCTCCGGGCCGCACACCGAGACGATGCTCATCGCGTACTTCCCGCGGCAGCAGATCCTGACCGAAGTGGATGTCTACACGCCGGGAGCCGCGGCCCACGCGTTCGCCGCGGACTTCCTCGAAGATCTGCAAGCCCGCAACCTGCGGATTCAACGGATCGTCCCGCTGCATGGCGCCCCCGCGCCCTTCGCGCAGCTGGTCAAGGAAGCGGCGTCCGCGCCCGCGAGCACGAACTGAGGCGCGCGGCCCCTACCAGGTGATCGGCGCGCCGAGCTCGACGCGCACCGATGGCTCGTTCCTGCCGCGCACGTGAAGGAGCACGTTCTTCGGCTTCTTCTTCTTCACGTGCGCGACGGCCTTCTTTACGTCGTTGGTCAGCCACAGGTGGTACTTCCCTGTCGGCCTCGCCTTGAACAACAGATCGAACGTCGGCGGGTCTGGATTCCCGTAGGTGCCGTCCGCCGAAAAGACGTAGTGGTCAGCCATCACCGCCTTGAACAGCGGGACGTCAGCGTTGTGGACGCTCCCATGGTGCGGCATCTTCAGGATGTCCACTTCGATCTTCCCGTTCTTCAGCAGCTTCGCCTCGCGGAGGCTCTCGATGATGAAATCGCCGCGTGCGTCTCCCGTGAGCAGCATCCGCCTGCCGCCGAACTCGGCGAGGACGACGACGCTCGACAGGTTGTGCACCGACTCATCGACGAATGCCGCGGCCAGTGCCTGACGGTCGTCAGCCGTGAGCGAGGGGCCGGCCAGATCGTCGACAGCGGCCCCCGTACCCGTGCCCCCCCCCCC
>JBFWPD010000162.1:0-8217 GCA_050250175.1 Vicinamibacterales bacterium | reverse complement strand
CACGGTGACGCCGTCGGTCATCCTCCGTAACGTCCTGGAGAACCCGGGGTGGTACACGCCGTACACGCCGTACCAGGCCGAGATCGCCCAGGGCCGGCTGGAAGGGCTCCTCAACTTCCAGACGATGGTCACCGACCTGACGGGGATGGAAGTCTCGACCGCGTCGCTGCTCGACGAGGCGACAGCGGCGGCCGAGGCGATGACCCTGCTCGCGCGAGTCCGGTCGCGCGGCACCGACGATGCGCTGCGGTTCTTCGTGGCCGACTCGTGCTTCCCGCAGACCATCGACGTCCTGCGTGCGCGGGCCGAACCGCTCGGCATCGAGATCGTCCATGGCGATCCGGACTCGGCGCCGCTCGACGACAGCCGAGTGTTCGGTGCGCTCGTCCAGACGCCCGACGAAGCAGGACGTGTCCGCGATCTCCGCGGGTTCATCCAGCGCGCGGCGGCAGCCGGCGTTCGCGTGGCGGTCGCGACCGACCTTCTCAGCCTCACGCTGATCACCCCGCCGGGAGAACTGGGCGCGGACGTCGTCGTCGGCAACTCGCAGCGGTTCGGCGTGCCAATGGGCTACGGCGGGCCCCACGCGGCATTCTTCGCGACCCGCGACGCGCATGTAAGGCAGACGCCCGGCCGCATCATCGGCGTTTCCGTCGACAGCCACGGTCATCGCGCGTATCGCATGTCGCTCCAGACGCGCGAGCAGCACATCAGGCGCGAGAAGGCCACCTCCAACATCTGCACGGCGCAGGCACTGCTGGCCAACATGGCGGGGTTCTATGCCGTCTATCACGGCCCACACGGCCTCACCAACATCGCCAGACGCGTTCACGGTCTTGCGGCAGTGCTCGAACGCGAGCTTCGGCGTCTCGGCGTGCGGCAGACCAACGATCGCTACTTCGACACGCTGCGCCTCGAAGTCGGCGATCGGGATGGGTTGCGCCGGCATGCACTCGAGGCGGGCTTCAACTTCCGGTATCGCGAGGATGGCAGCGTGAACGTGGCGCTGGACGAGGCGACCACACGTGACGACCTCCAGGCGATCGTCGGCGTCTTCGCCGCGGCGCAGTCCATGGCGCCCGCACCCCTGAATCTGTCGGCTCCGCTCCCGACCGGCTATCCGCCCGATCTGGCGCGGACCACGCCCTTCCTCACGCATCCAGTCTTCAACTCGCACCACTCGGAAACCGAGATGATGCGGTACCTGCGGAGCCTGGAGCGAAAGGACATCGGCCTCGACACATCGATGATCCCGCTCGGCTCGTGCACGATGAAGCTGAACTCGGCCGCCGAGATGCTTCCAATCACGTGGCCCGAGTTTTCAAAGCCGCATCCGTTTGCACCCGTCGAGCAGATGGGCGGCTACCGTCAGATCTTCCGCGAACTGGAGCAGGCCCTGTGCGCCGTCACCGGACTGGCGGCCGTATCCCTTCAGCCGAACTCCGGCGCGCAAGGCGAGTTCGCGGGCTTGATGGTCATCCGTGCCTATCACCGCGACCGGGGCGAGCCGCAGCGCGACGTCGTCCTGATTCCCGCCTCGGCCCACGGCACCAACCCGGCAAGTGCCGTCATGGCGGGGATGCGTGTCGTCGTCGTGGCGAGCACGAAAGACGGAAACATCGACGTCGCCGATCTCGAGGCCAAGGCCGCAGCGCATGCCGATCGGCTGGCGGCGCTGATGGTCACGTACCCTTCGACACACGGCGTCTTCGAAGAGTCGATCCAGGACATCTGCGCAATCGCCCGCCGCCACGGCGGACAGGTCTACATGGACGGCGCGAACATGAACGCGCAGGTCGGTGTGACGAGTCCGGCCGCCATCGGCGCCGACGTCTGCCACATCAACCTGCACAAGACCTTCAGCATCCCGCACGGCGGGGGAGGCCCGGGGATGGGTCCCATCGCCGTCGCGACGCACCTTGCACCGTATCTGCCGTCGCACCCGCTGGTCGCGACCGGCGGCGGGCGAGGCATTCCCGCGATCTCGGCGGCGCCGTGGAGCAGCGCGAGCATCCTGCTCATCTCCTATGCGTACATCCGGATGCTCGGCGCACGCGGCATGACCGACGCGACACGCTATGCCATCCTCAACGCGAACTACATCAAGTCGAGGCTCGAGCAGCACTATCCCGTGCTGTACACCCGGGCGAACGGACGCGTGGCCCACGAGATGATCTTCGACCTCCGACCGCTAAAGCAGGCGAGCGGCATCGACGAGACCGATGTGGCGAAGCGCCTGATGGACTACGGGTACCATGCGCCGACCGTCTCATTTCCGGTCGCGGGCACGCTGATGGTCGAGCCGACCGAGAGTGAACCGAAGGAGGAGCTCGATCGCTTCTGCGACGCGATGATTGCAATCCGGCAGGAGATCCAGGCGGTCATCGACGGGAAAGCCGACCGCGTCGACAACGTCCTCAAGAATGCGCCGCACACTGCCGCCGCGGTCGCGTCCGATACCTGGAGCCATCAGTACTCGCGCGAGCAGGCCGCCTTCCCGCTGCCGTTCGTGCGGGCGCGCAAGTTCTGGCCGGCAGTCGGGCGGATCGACAACCCGTATGGCGACCGCAATCTGATGTGTGCGTGTCCGCCGATCGAGGCGTTCGCGTAAACAGCGGGCCCCGGCCACAGGCTTCAGGCTACAGGCTTCAGGCTTCAGGCTGGACGGGCGCCGGCGAGTCGTTTCTGGACTCCCGCGCGACGGCGGAACGCGTCAAGAAGCTTCCGCGTCACTGTCCCCGGCGTCCCGGCGCCGATTGTCCGATCGTCTACGGTCACGATCGGCACGATCTCCCGCGTCGTACTGGTCAGGAAAGCTTCGTCGGCGCCGAACAGATCCTCGTCGCGAAGTGTCTGTTCGCGAACCGGCACGCCAATCTCATCGCCAACCTCGAAGAGAAACTCTCTCGTGATGCCGGCCAGCAGGCCGGCATCGAGCGGCGGAGTGAGGGCGGCGCCGTCGCGCACCACGAAGATGTTCGCCGTCGTACATTCGGCAAGCTCGCCGCGGTAGTTTCTCATCACACCCTCGAACGCATGCGCCCGCATCGCCTCCTGCATCCCGAGCGCGTTGTTCAGGAGGTTGTTCGACTTGATCAGCGGGTTGACGGTACCGGGGTGGTTGCGCACGACTGACACGAGCACCACCTTGACCCCCTTCCGATACGCGTCGGCAGGCGGATCGATCTGCTCCTTCGCGATCATCACGATGGACGGCTCGGGGCACGACGCCGGGTCGTAGGAGATGTCGCCGACGCCGCGCGTCACCAGGATGCGCAGGTAGGCTTCGCTCCCGGCGGGCCCGCCCAGACCGGCCGCCTTCATCGTCTCGAGCGCGCGCGCCGCGATTGCCCCATCGCTGATCGGCACGGTCAACGACATCATCGACGCCGACTGCCGCAGACGCCTCATGTGCCGCTCGAAGAGGAACGGCTGGCCGTGGTACGTGCGCAGCGTCTCGTAGATGCCCTCGCCGTAGAGGAAGCCGTGATCGAACACGGAGATCGCGGCGTGCTGTTTGTCGAACAGCGTTCCGTTGATGTTGACGAAGGTGGGCATGGCGTCAGATCACTTGAGGTCCTCTGGACCTGGAGGAGCTCGAGAGTCCAGACTAGGGTCGCTCAACCGGGTCGAGCGTATCCCTTGTGCTATTCTCGCTGCAACGTCACGGCTGACTCCATCCGACGTCCCGCAATGACCTCCACATGCGAGTGCTGAATTCCGCGCAGATGCGCGACGCCGACCGCCGGACCATCGAAGAGATCGGTATCGCGTCGCTCGTCCTGATGGAGAACGCGGGGCGGCAGGTCGTCGCCGCCCTCGAAGCTGTTCATGGCGCGCTCCTCGACGGCCCGGTCGCCATCCTGTGCGGACGCGGCAACAACGGCGGGGACGGGTTTGTCGTCGCACGCACACTCCTGCAGCGAGGTGTCGCCGTCTCCGTGTTCCTGATCGGTCGCGTCAGCGACGTGCGCGGCGACGCCAGAACCAATCTGGAGATCCTCAGCCGGCTCGGTCTCTCGATTGTCGAGATCGCCGACAGCGAGGCCTGGGAGCTCCACGGATCGGAAGTCACCGACTGCCCGCTGATCGTGGACGCGTTGTTCGGCACCGGACTGAACGCGCCATTGGCAGGGTTCCTCGAGACCGTAGTCGCCGACGTGAATCAATCGAATGCCACCGTCGTGGCGATCGACGTGCCGTCCGGGCTCTCAGCGGATTCACACGAGCCGATTGGGGACTCCATCGAGGCGACGACCACCGTGACGCTGGGCGCGCCGAAGGTGGCCCTCGTGCTCCCGCCGGCGGACACCAGAGCAGGAGACATCGTGATCGCCGACATCGGCATCCCGATGAGCGTCATCGAGTCGCTGGAAGGCCCTCGTCTCGAGCTGCTCACCCGGTCATCGATTCGCGACCTGCTTCACCCGAGATCGGCCGACAGCCACAAAGGCGACTACGGCCACGTTCTCGTCGTCGCAGGGTCGCGAGGGAAGACCGGCGCGGCACATCTGACCGCCGCCGGTGCACTCCGCTCTGGCGCCGGCCTGGTGACGGTCGCGACACCATCGTCATGCCTGCCCATCGTCGCTTCGCTCGCCCCCGAGTACATGACGCTGCCGATCGCCGAGTCTGACGGCGAGCCGGATGCCGGCGCGGTCGATCAGCTGCTCGAGCAGGCACGTGATGTCATCGCGATCGGGCCCGGTCTCGGACAGGGGAGCACGACACGCGCGTTCATCCACAGGCTCGTGGATCAGGCCACCGTGCCACTGGTCGTCGACGCCGACGGTCTCAACGCGTTCGCCGGAAACCCGGACGCACTCTCAGGGCGCGATGGACGTCCCGTGATCGTCACGCCCCATCCAGGCGAGCTCGCACGGCTCGTCGGCATGTCCACGGACGAAGTGCAGGCGAGCCGCGTCGAGATCGCGAGAAACTTTGCCGCCACTCATCACGTGTACGTCGTCCTCAAGGGACACCGCAGTGTCATCGTGACTCCGGACGAAAAGGTGTTCATCAATCCCACAGGCAATCCCGGGATGGCGACAGGCGGGTCTGGAGATGTGCTCACTGGAATGATCGCGGCATGGCTGGCACAGCTGCTGGATGCCGAGGCGGCCTGCAAGCTCGCGGTGTATCTGCACGGCCTCGCGGGAGATCTGGCCGAGGCGCAGCTTGGTCAGGTCGCGATGACGGCCCGCGACATCGTGCAGCAGCTCGGGCCCGCGGTGCTGGAACTGACGCCCGGGCACCGGACCGAGTCGTGAGCCGGCCGCTCGTCACGAGGTCAGAAGCTCAGACGTCTGAGGCGGGCCGCAACCTCGCGGCAGCTCTCGCCCCGGATTCCATCGTGCTCCTCTCAGGTGACCTCGGCGCCGGCAAGACGGCCTTCGTGAAAGGGCTGGCCGAGGGACTCGGAATCGATCCCATGGAGGTCTCGAGCCCGACCTTCACCCTCATTCAGGAGTATCGCGGCGGGAGGCTCACCCTGTATCACGTGGATCTCTATCGATTGAGTCCGCGTGAAGTAGAGGATCTCGGTCTGGAGGAAATTGTCTCGAGCGGCGGAGTAACCGCCATTGAATGGCCGGACCGCCTGCCCTACACGATTGCCGGGGCAATCACCGTTGCAATCGAATATGCGGATGACGGGTCCCGCGGGATCACCGTCGCCCGGTGAGATCCCAGGAGCGTGTGTTGTGTTCCCGCTTTCGTGAGCTTCGTGTTTTCGTGAGTTTCGTGACTTCGTGTCTTTGTGTTTTCGTGTTTCCTATTCCGAGCGGTAGTTCGGCGCTTCCTTGGTGATCGCGACGTCGTGGACGTGGCTCTCGCGGAAGCCCGCCGGCGTGATGCGGATCAGCGTCGCGTTGCGCTGCAGGTCCGCAATGGTCGCGGCGCCGCTGTATCCCATACCGGCGCGCAAGCCGCCAACGAGCTGGTGCACCATGGCGGCTACGCTGCCCTTGTGCGCAACGCGGCCCTCGATGCCCTCGGGCACGAGCTTTTCAGCTCCGCTGCCCTCGAGATCGAAGTCGTCCTGGAAATACCGGTCGCGGCTGCCGCGGCGCATCGCGCCGATTGAGCCCATCCCCCGGTACTCCTTGAAGCTCCGCCCCTGGTAGAGAATCATCTCGCCGGGACTCTCGTCGGTTCCGGCGAAGAGATTTCCGATCATCGTCGCGCTCGCGCCGACGGCGAGGGCCTTCGTGATGTCGCCCGAGAAGCGAATCCCGCCGTCCGCGATGATGGGCACGTCGTGCGCAGCCGCCGCCTTGGCGCATTCCATGATCGACGTGATCATCGGGACGCCGATGCCGGCGACGACGCGCGTGGTGCAGATGGAGCCGGCGCCGATCCCGACCTTTACGGCATCCACGCCCTGTCGGATGAGCGCTTCGGTGCCGTCGGCTGTCGCGACGTTCCCGGCGACGAGCTCCACGTCGGCGAAGCGCCTCCGGATCCGGCTGACGATGTCGAGAACTCCCTGCGAGTGACCGTGTGCGGTATCGACGACCAGCACGTCGACCCCGGCGTTCACCAGCGCTTCGGCGCGTTCCATCGTGTCCTTGGCCACCCCGACGGCGGCGCCGCAGCGGAGCCGGCCGAACGAATCCTTGGACGCATTGGGATACTTGACGGCCTTCTGGATGTCCTTGACGGTGATGAGCCCCTTCAACCTGAAGGCAGCGTCCACGACCAGCAGCTTCTCGACCTTGTGACGGTGCAGGATCTCGCGCGCCTGGTCGAGCGTGGTGCCGACAGGCACGGTGATCAGATTCTCGCCGGTCATCACCTCGGAGATCGCGCGGCTGACGTTCGTCTCGAAACGCAGATCGCGATTGGTGAGGATCCCGACGAGCCGTCCTTCCTTGCTCCCGTCCTCCGTGATGGGCACCCCGGAGATCCTGTACTTCTTCATCAGGTCCAGGGCTTCGAAGATGCGATGCACCGGTGACAGCGTGATGGGGTCGACGATCATCCCGCTCTCGGAACGCTTCACGCGATCCACTTCCGACGCCTGCTCCTCGATGCTCAGGTTCTTGTGGATGACGCCGATGCCGCCGTGCTGCGCCATCGCGATGGCGAGCCTCGACTCGGTGACCGTGTCCATCGCGGCGCTGACGAGGGGAACGTTCAGGCTGATCCGGCGGGTGAGTCGGGTGCTGACGTCCACCTCGTAAGGCAGGACGGTCGAGTGCTTCGGCACCAGAAGCACATCGTCGAAGGTCAGGGCGGTGACGGTTGTCGTACCGCCGGAGAGCAGTGTCGGCGTGACGGTTAGTGGGTTCATGTCCTCGCTAGGCTGCCGCTCCATGGCACTTCTTGTACTTCTTGCCGCTTCCGCACGGACACGGATCGTTCCGTCCGACTTTGGGCTCGTCGCGCCGGACGGTCTTCGTTCCGGCATCGTCGCCGCCGACACGGGCCGGCTGCGGTGGGCGGGCGGCTTGCGGCGGCGGCGCCGTAGCCGGCGCACTCGCTCCGCCGAACGGCGAAGGCCGTTCGGCCTCAGGGTTGTTCAGGATCAGCGACGACGGGCGTGGCGCCGGACGCCGGGGAACCGGCGCCGAGCCGGGCGCGCCGATGACGGGACGCAGCCAGCAGAGATAGCGGACGATCTCCTCGTCGATCCGCTCCTTCATGCCCTGGAACAGATCGAAGCTTTCCTTCTTGTACTCGACCAGGGGATCGCGCTGGCCGTAGCCGCGCAGGCCAATGCCGTCCTTCAGGTGGTCCAACCCGTAGAGGTGGTCCTTCCACTGGGCGTCGACCACCTGCAGCATCACGTCGCGCTCGACGCGCTGCATGACCTCGCGGCCGACGATCTTTTCCTTCTCCTCGTACGAGGTCGTGACGGCGGTCCAGAGGTTCTCGCGAATCTCGTCCGACGACAGATTGGCGAAGGACATCGTGGCCGGATCGATGCCGAAGATGCGCCCGGCCTCGCGCTTGAGCGCTTCCAGGTCCCACTGGTCGGCATCGTCCACGTCACGTGACGCATAGGTGTCGATCAGCTGATCGAGCACCTCTTCTGCGAGCGTCATCAGATAGGTGCGCGAGTCGACGACGTCGCCCTCATCGAAGGCGATGCGCCCCTCGAGCAGTTCGCGGCGCAGCGCATAGATGTTCTCGCGCTGCTTGTTCATGACGTCGTCGTATTCGAGCAGGTGCTTGCGGACGGAGAAGTTCTGGCCTTCGACCTGCTTCTGTGCG
>JBFWPD010000161.1:0-8224 GCA_050250175.1 Vicinamibacterales bacterium | reverse complement strand
TACGCCGCTGGCGATCGCCGAGGGACGCGATCCGAAGGGGCTCTACAGGAAAGCCCGTCGCGGCGAGCTGCGCAACTTCACCGGGATCGACTCCGCCTACGAACCTCCTGATTCGCCGGACGTCCGGCTGGACACCACGGTTGCAAGCGCGGAGCGCGCCGCTGAGTCGTTGCACGCAGAGCTCTCCCGTCGAGGGATCATCACCACCCAGGCGCTCGGCCCTGGCGATCACCGGCGGGACGTTGACTTGATTTGATCTAGGAGGCGTGAGCGCCCTTCGGATCGCTGACCTGCGGGAAGTCCTGAACGATGGGCCGGTCGCCCAGCTGAGTCCGGCAGCTCGCGTACGAGCCCAGCACTCGCAGCATCGACGCGAACTCGCTGAGATGCGTGAGTGCGCGGGTGCACGCCAGGTCGTCCTTCGCGGCTGCGACGTCCACGTAGAAGAGATATTCCCAGCGCCGGCCGGGATACGGTCGCGACTCCAGCTTCGTGAGGTCGATACCGCGCAGCGCGAAGACGGCCAGGGCCTTGAAGAGCGCGCCCGGCTCGTTGGACAGCGTGAACACGATCGTCGTCTTGTCCGGCGCCTTCGGAGAGAGCGGCTTGTCGCCGACGATCAGGAAGCGCGTCACGTTGTGCTGGTAGTCCTGAATCGACGACCGCAGCGCAACGAGGCCGAAAACCTCTGCCGCCCGCTGTGACGCGATCGCCGCGGCATCGCGCATGCCCTCATCCGCAATCAGCTTGGCGCTCCCGGCCGTGTCGTAGGTCGCAATCACCTCGACGTTCGCCTGCGCACGGAGGAACCGATCGCACTGCGCCAGCGCCTGCGGGTGCGAGTAGATGCGCCGCACCTGTTCGATCGTCGTGCCGGGCAGCGCGAGCAGATGATGGACGACAGGAAGCTCCTCTTCGCCCACGATCGGAATCTCGTGCTCGAGCAGCAGATCGAAGTTCCGGTGGATGCTGCCGCCGACCGAGTTCTCGATCGGGAGAATCCCGTAGTCCACCTGCCCCCGCTTGACGACGTCGAAGACGTCTTCGAAATTCCGGCAGGGTACGGGTTCGGCGTCGGGACTGACCTGACGGGCGGCCATCTCACTGAAGGCGCCCGGTTCTCCCTGGTAGGCGATGCGCATGTATGAACGATTACAGTGACTGGCCTGCCGGCTTGTCAACTCGGCCACCGGCAGTGGGATGCCGTCGCTACCGGGTAACTGCGCGATCCCACTGCTCTCCGGCCCGTTCGATCACGTTGCCGACATCCTCGGCCAGGAAGTATCCAGCCGCCACGAGACCATCGGCCGCCTTGCGAACCTCGGCGAGATACTGTGCCCGCGAGGTGTAGCGCTCTTCAATCGAGCGGCGCGGATCTCCCGAAGCTTCGCGGTCGGCCCTGGTCTTCGGAAACGGAATCGACGAACCAAGCAGTGCGACCAGCTGGTCTGGCGCGCCAATCTCCCGGGTCCGGAAGTTCCAGCCCGTGTACGTCGCGAGGGGCACTGCGACGTCCGGCGCGCGAATGCCGGCCAGCTCGTTGCCGTCTGCGTCCACCTGGCTGACCAGCAGCGGAAGCCTCGTCGCGCCGTCACGACCCGGCTCGATCCGTCTCGGTGACTGGACGCCAGGAATCGCCGGGAACGCGATCCGGTCGGCGGCCACGAGCGTTGCATCCGCGAGCTGCGGATGGCGGCTGGCGGGAGGCGCCACGTCCTCACGCACCCAGCGCTCCATTGCCACGAGCAGCGCACGCATCGACCACCAGTATTCGACCGGGTTCGCGAGCTGTTGACCGGTGGACATCTGCGGCGGGAACTGCGCGGGAGAATGCTGAGTGCCGGAGAACAGGTAGAAGCGCACGTTCTCCGGAAGTGTCAGGTCGCGATGGCCGTCGAGCGTCGTGTGCACCAGCGCCGCGGCGCGGCCGCCGCCCCAGTATTCGACGGCGCTGTTCGTGTAGAAAATCTTTGGCCGGTGCCGTCCGGCGCGATCGTTCTCGAGGAGTCCCTCTTCCCGGCCGCTCGCGGGATCGCGCTGACTGGCGTCGGAGTAGGGAAAGAACGTCGCCGAGTACATCCCGAGGGCGTTCGGGATCGCTCCGCGCTCGTTCAGACTGAGACGGCCCGCCCCCGCGATGTGCGCCATGACGCCATCGAATACCTGTCGATCCTGTTCGTCGGCGTTGAAGCCCTGATAGAGGAACGACCGGAGGAACCGGCCGCTCTGCGAGGAGCCAAACGCGATCGCCTGGCCTGCTCTCGCCGGCGCATCGTCCCGGTACTTGATCCAGGAGGAAACATCACGAAACGCGACCAGCCCTGCTCCGCCAACGGGCGCGTCACTGGTGCGGTAGGCGATTTCGTACACCCGTCCCGGGTCGAAACCCGAATCGAGAGCGACGGTGTTGCCCTGGATGCGCCAGCTGCTGCGCGCAATCGCTTCGGGTACGCCGAATGGCCCGTCGCGGACGGTGAGGGTGTTGTCCGCTGCCGCGGGGTCGGCGGGGGGATACGCAGAGAGGTCGGTCACCACCGTTTTCTGGGCACGCTCATTGAGCGTGACCGTCGCGCGCACGGTGCCGGCGGCACCGGCCACCCGCGGCACCTGGATGCCGACCAGAGGTCCGGCGGGTACGTCGAACTGCCATCCCACCCAGACCAGTGTGAAGCCCCGCCGCAACAGGAACTGGTCCCCGAGATCGGCTTCGCTCGCGGGATCGTCGGTCCCGCCTCGATTGAAGCCGTTCAACATGAGCTTCCGCCCGCGGTTGACGACTTCGATGAGCGCGATGCCATTGGATCGCGACGCATCGAGCGGCCGGAGAATGTAGAGGTCGGCTGAGAACTCGACGCGGCCCGACGCTGCCCTCGGCGCCTTGTCGAGATCCGCGACGACTCGATTGCGAGGATGAGCCGGATCCACGGCGAAGTGGACCGTGCCGGCGATCTTCTCGTAGCCGGAGGTGCCGACAGCGGCGCGGGTCTCGATATCCACCCGTGTCACCTCGGCCGACGCCTGCGCGGCCATCGAGACCAGAAGCGCGAGGGGCAGGAGTCTGCTCAGCATCGGCGCAGTATAGACCTCCTGTGCGACAATCCTCGAACCAGCATCTGAACGGAATGCCTATGAGAACCCAGCGTCTCCTTGCGCTTTGTCTCGCCGTCATCTTCGCGGCGGCCGCCTGCCAGGGCCCCGTGGATCCCTCGGAAAACGTGATCGACGAGTTCTCCGGCCGGCTGAACCCTGATTCTCAGAACGATCACTTCATCACAATCGGCCGGTACGGCGAGTTCACGCTTCGCGTGAAGAGCCTGACGCCCAGTGAAGGCGCGATCGTCTTCGTCATCCTCGGCATCGTGCAGGGCGGCCTCTGCTCCATCCAGGGGCAGAACTCGGCAGGCCACGATCAACTGGTGCTGGCGGGCGCGATTCAGCCGGCGGAGTACTGCATCCAGGTCCTCGATCTCGAGGGCCTCGAGGCACCGGTCGACTACGTGCTCGAGTTCTCACATCCCTGAGCGACGAGCGGCGCAACCACCATGTACGAATTCACCCTGATGATTCATTCCTGGCTGCGATGGGCGGTGCTCATTGCGGCCTTTGCGTCCATCGCCACGGCCTTCTCGATCAGGCCGGGCACCGGCGGTGACGCGCGCGCTGATCGCTGGGGACTGCTGTTCATGATCGCGATGGACCTGCAGCTCCTCATCGGCTTTCTCCTGTACTTCGCGCTGAGCCCGACGACGGCCGCGATCTTCGACGACTTCGGCGCCGCCATGCGGGATCCGGTGGCACGCTTCTGGGCCGTCGAGCACGTCACACTGATGGTCGTGGCCGTGGTCTTCGCTCACCTGGGCCGGATCCTCGGGCGCAAGGCCCGCACGCCCGGCGCCAAGCGCACACGGCTGCTCATCTGCTATTGCCTCGCCACGGCAGCGCTCCTCGCGGCGATTCCCTGGCCCGGCATGAGCGCGGGGCGGCCGCTGTTCCGCATCTAGCCGGACCGGGCCGATGACCCTCGCAGAAAACTGTTGCGGGGTTGATGGCCCAGCCGCACCGTCCTTATGTATATTTGTGCCTTCAAACGCCGGTGCCCGGCCGGGGCCGAACGCCCTTGCGAGGACGGGACTGGACCTAGATCGATTCGGAGGGGTTACTGATGCAAAAGTGGATAGGTGCGTTCGGCATCGCCGCGGTGACGGCGGCGATGGGTGGCGTAATCGTCAGCGGGCAGGCTCAGCAGGCTGCCGCGCCACCGATGGGCTTCTTCATCACCAGCGTCGGCCCTGGTAACGGTGGCAATCTCGGCGGGCTCGTCGGTGCCGACAAGCATTGCCAGACGCTCGCGGCCGCCGTCGGCGCCGGCAATCGTACCTGGCGCGCGTATCTCAGCACGTCGGCTGCCGGAGCTCAGGCCGCCGTCAACGCCCGCGACCGCATCGGCAATGGCCCGTGGTTCAACGCCAAGGGTCAGCTCATCGCCTCGAACATAGGTGAACTGCACGGCGACTTCGAGCGCGATCGTAACAACATCCGCAAGCCGAGCGCTCTCAACGAGAAGGGCGCCGAAGTCAACGGTGCCGGTGACACTCCGAACACGCACGACATCCTGACCGGCTCCGACTCCCTCGGCCGGGTTCCGACCGGTGCCGCGCAAGTGCTGAGCTGCAACAACTGGACGAGCAACGCCGACACCGATCGCGCCATCCTGGGTCACCACGACCGTCTCGGCGGCGCGAACACGTCCTGGAACTCAGTGCATTCCAGCGCTGGCTGCAGCCAGCCTGCTCTCGTGAAGACCGGCGGCGCCGGGCTCTTCTACTGCTTCGCCGCCGACTAGTCGGCCTTGCCCGGCGGTTGGCATCACGACCGCCGCTTGAACATCCCGTGGGGTTCGCCAGACGAACCCCACGGGGCTTCCCTCTCGTCAGGCCGGCGCTATGATGGCGCGAGATGTCGTTCAAGCCTCGCGCGCCACTGTCCTCGAGCGCCTTCACGCTCCCCAGTCGCTACTACACGGACCCGGCAGTGTTCTCGCGCGAGCTGGACGTGTTCTTTCGACAGATGTGGGTGGCGGTTGGACGGCTCGACGAGATGCCTTCAGCCGGTGCGTTCCTCTCACCCATCGTCGGGGGCGACAGCCTCATCGTGGTCCGGCGCTCCGAGGGCACGGCGGTTCGCGCCTTCCACAACGTCTGCAGGCATCGAGGCACACAGATCTGCGACACGGCCGCCGGCATGTTTGGCGGCGCCATTCAGTGCCCGTACCACGCATGGACCTACGACTACGAAGGCCGTCTCATCGGCGCCCCCCACATGGACGGCTCGCCTGCCTTCGATCGCGACGCCTTTCCGCTCCTTCCCGTGCGCTGCGACGTCTGGGACGGCACGGTGTTCGTCTCGGTCGGGGAAAGTGGACCGTCGCTGCAGGAACAGCTCGCAGATCTTCCTGCGCTGTTCACGCCGTGGCGCATGCAGCAGCTTGCGACGGGGCACCGCGTTACGTACGACGTAGCGGCCAACTGGAAGCTGATCGTCCAGAACTACAACGAGTGCCTGCACTGCCCCACGGTGCACCCCGCGCTCAATCGGCTGTCGCACTATCTCAGCGGAGAGAACCGGCCGCTGCAGCCGACCTATATGGGCGGGCGGATGGATCTCAACGACGGAGTCGAGACCTTGTCGATGGACGGCGCGAGCGCGCGAGCGCCGCTGCCGGGACTGTCCACCGAGGAGCGCGGTCGCGTGTACTTCTATTCGGTGTTCCCCAACTTCATGCTCGCGCCGCATCCCGACTACGTCCTGACCCATACCCTCTGGCCGCAGGCGCCCGACCGCACACGCATCGTGTGTGACTGGCTCGTCAATCCGGACGAGATGCGACGCGGCGACTTCGATCTGAGCGATGCGACGAGCTTCTGGGACATGACGAACCGCCAGGACTGGCGTGTGTGTGAGCTGGCGCAGCGCGGCATCAGCTCGCGTGCCTATCGTCCCGGCCCCTACTCGAGCCGCGAAGATCTGCTGTATGCCTTCGACAGGTTCGTCATCGAGAAGTTGGGGGAGAAGTTGGGGGAGAAGTCAGGAGGGAATCTTGGCTAACATCAACCTCATGCCGCGCGCCACGTTCTTCGGGATCGCTGGCTTGTGGTTCGCCGCCATCTGCGCACTCGGTGCGCAGACGCCCGGCACACCAGCCTACGTACCGCCGCCACCCGAGCAGCCCCTGCCCTTCAGCCACCAGACGCATCTCGGTTTGAACCTCGAGTGCAGTCAGTGTCACGTCATGCCGGACCCCGGCGATGCCGCCACATTTCCGGCGACCGAAACGTGCATGGCCTGTCACACGAGCGTCGCGCGCGATCGCCCGGCCATTCAGCAGTTGACTGCCTCACATGCCAAGGGCGAGGAGATCCCGTGGCGACGGGTCTACCGGCTCCCCGAGTACGTCTACTTCAGCCACAGGGAGCATGTCGCGGCGGAGGGCGTGACCTGCGAGACGTGCCACGGTCCGGTGCGTGAGATGCCGCAGATGCAGCGGGTCAAGGACATCTCGATGGCCGCCTGCGTGGAGTGCCACACGGCCAATGCGGCGCCGACAGGCTGCACGGCCTGTCACGAACCGCAATAGGGAGAGCCTGGAACCGCTAGGCGCGGTGGATGGTGACGTAGGTCCGATCGAGACCGGCGATGGTTGGATTCGTCATCGCCATGGCTCTCGCGAGATCCCACTGATAGTGCTCGAGGAGCACCTGGATCCCCGGAGCGCCGTACGCGGACAGGGCCCACATGATCGGCCGCCCGAGCATTACCGCGCTTGCCCCGAGGGCGATGGCCTTCAGCACGTCGGTCCCGCGGCGGAATCCGCCGTCGACGAGCACCGGGACGCGACGATTGACGGCATCCACGATGCCGGGCAGCATCTCGATGGCTCCCGACGGCGAGCCGCCAAGCAAGCCACCGAAATTGGAGACGACGATGCCCTGCACGCCGCGGGTGACGGCCGTCTCGGCGTCCTCGGGTGACATCACGCCCTTGATCAGGATTGGGACCTTCACGCCGTCGCGCAATTGATCGATCGCCCGCCAATCCGTGCGGGCGGACCGTGCCGGCATCCGAACCGTGCCGCGCGAGCCATTGGCCGGCGTCTGATAGGCCGCTCCCGTGGTGATGACGACGGCCTTGCTGCCGGCCTGGACCGCCGCCTCGATCTGTGCCCGTGTTTCACGGACGTTGTCGTCGGCGTACACCTGATACCAGAGCGGGGTCTTTGCTTCCGCGGCGATGTGATCGATTGGATGCGTCGAGTGGCTGCTGACGACCATTGCGGCGCGTCCGGCGGATGCGCCTCGCACGGTCTCGAGCTCGCCGTCCCGATGAAACTGCGCCTGATCGGAAACAGCACCGATCATGATGGGCGCGAACAGCTTCTCGCCGAACAGCTCGGCCGAAAGATCGAGCCCCTCGCCGTTGACCATGACTCTCGGGCGGAGCGTGATGCGGTCGTGCATGCCGCGGTCTCCGTCCGTCACGATGCCGTACAGCGCTGGCGTCATCACGCGCTGCGCTTCGACACCGAACTCGTACACGCTGACCAGTTCCTCGGCAGGCGCGACCTGCACCTGCGCTGCCCCGCTGGCAGCGCCCTCCGCATTCGTCTGGGCGTAGGCCACAGGCGGGACGAGTCCACCAAGACGTTCGAAGGCCTGACGTCGCGTATAGGACTGGCGGCTCATGTGAAGCGCATCCTTATCGCTGAGCGATCGAGAGAGGCAAGATTGGGTTTGCCCGCGCCGGCCATGGCCGACACCAGCTCCGACTGCAGGATCTCGAACACCCGCTGCACACCTTCGGGCCCGAACGATCCGAGACCCCATCGTGCCGCGCGCCCCATGCAGACGCCGTTGGCGCCAATCGCCAGGGCCTTCATGATGTCGGTGCCCCGCCGGAAGCCGCTGTCCACGAGGACCGGCACGCGGCCCTTGACCGCGTCGATGATGGCCGGCAATACCTCGAGGGAGGAGGGCCCGTAGTCGAGCGACCGGCCGCCATGGTTCGACACGACGATGCCGTCGATGCCGTGCTCGATGCACTTGAGCGCGTCCTCGACCGTGAGGATGCCCTTGGCGAGCATCTTCACGGTGATGAACTTCCGGAACACGTCGAGGTACTGCCAGCTGTACCAGAGGCGCCCTTCCGAGACCCGATACGGGTTCGCCAC
>JBFWPD010000160.1:0-8241 GCA_050250175.1 Vicinamibacterales bacterium | reverse complement strand
ACCGTCTCGGCGAGCGCTTCACGAATCTCTTCGTCGCTGATCGTGATGGTCTTGGGGACGCCTTCGATCAGATGGCGTCCCTTGATCTCCATCGTGAGCTTCTCCTCGAGGGGAAACGCCGAGCCGATCTCCATCTTGATCTGCTCCGCTGTCCGCTCGCCGATGAGAAGGTTGTACGACTTCTTGATGTACTGGATGATCGCCTCGTCCATCTCGTTGCCGGCGACGCGCACCGCCTTGCTGTACACGATGCCCGCCAGCGAGATGACGGCGATGTCGGTCGTGCCGCCGCCGATGTCCACGATCATGTTGCCCGAGGGCTCCGTGATCGGCATGCCGGCGCCAATGGCCGCGGCCATGGCTTCCTCGATGAGGTGCACTTCGCTGGCCTTGGCCCGGTAGGCGCTGTCCTTGACCGCGCGCTTCTCGACCTGGGTGATCTCGGAAGGCACCCCGATGACAATCCGCGGCCTGACCCAGACGTTGCGGTTGTGCGCCTTCTTGATGAAGTAGGTGAGCATCTTCTCGGTGACTTCGAAGTCAGCGATGACGCCATCCTTCATCGGCTTGATCGCCACGATGTTGCCCGGCGTCCGCCCCAGCATCTCCTTGGCTTCCTTGCCGACGGCCTCAACCCGGCCGTTCACCTTGTTGATGGCGACGATCGAGGGCTCGTTGACGACGATGCCCTTGCCTCGTGCGTACACACAGGTATTGGCCGTGCCCAGGTCGATCGCCAGATCACTCGAAAACAACGACAACATCGAACGAAGACTCACCGAGCGCTCCTTGCGTTGCCCGTCAGCCCAGAACGCATCGCGGATCCAGGTGATGGACCGCGGCCAGAATGTGCAGCCGAACGAAGAACTGTAAGAGGACCGACCACCGAGGGTGTCTGTGCCGGACCGTGACTTAACTATCGGCGGGACGAACGGCGGCCTCGATACCGTTTTTCCCGCGTTCTTTCACGCGATACATGGCCGCGTCGGCCGCTTCGATCAGCTCATCCGACGAGGAAGCGGCATCAGGGAGCGTGGCGACGCCGATCGAGACCGTCAGACGCACCGCAAGTCCCTCCGCCACCAGGAACCTGTGGGCCGCAAGCCGCTCCCGGATGCGGCCTGCCACGCTGTAGGCGCCCTGGGCGCCGGTATCGGGAAGCACGACGGCGAATTCGTCCCCGCCGAAGCGGGCGACGAAGTCGGTCTCGCGGGAGCACGAACGGATGACCTCTGCCGTTTCGACCAGCGCGCGGCTGCCCAGCAGGTGGCCGTGCGCGTCGTTCACGTTCTTGAAACCGTCGAGATCGAGGAACAGCAGCGAGAGCGGCCGACTGCCACGCATCGCACGCTTGGACTCGCGATGGAGGGCCTGGTTGAGATACCGCGAGTTGTACAGGTTGGTCAGGTCGTCGGTGACCGACAGCGCCTCCACCCACTTCAGGCGATTGGCGTTGTCGAGGGCGACGGCCGCCACCTCGAGAATCGAACCGAGCGCGGCCAGCAGCGGCGCGGCAATCTCGGGTGCGCGGGCCGATGGCGCCCCGTCGAGTCCGACTACGGCGCCGATGGTTCGACCGCGACTGACGAGAGGCAGCGCGATCCCGGCGACCGCGCCGGACGCTGCCACACGAGAATCCGCGCCGACGTTCGCGCTGAGAAAGTGGCGGCCGTGCGCCATCACCCATCGCGCGATCTCGATCGCCGCAGCCCGTCTTCGTGATGGAAGCGAGCGATCGGCAATCATGGCAAGGCGTCCCGCAGGATCGGATGCGAGCACGGCCCATCCCGCCGCCGGCAACCATCCCGCGAAGCGCTCGACGATGGCTTCGGCGATGCGCGGCGGATCGAGCGTCGCATTGACGGCGCGAATCGTCTGCAGCAGGGTCGCGCGCGATTCGAGCTCGGTGCGCAGCGTACGCTGCACGCCGCGAAGCCGCTGCGCAAGATCGTCCGCCGCGGCGCGCGCCGTCAGCTGCCGCGCGGCGGACGTCCTGCCGGATTTCGAGCGCGACGCGGGTTGGGCGGAGATGGATGCACGACCCGGCGTCCCGCCGCGTCGCGCTGTTGGCATGCTACGTACTCGACCGGCTGGTGACATTCACGCGTGAAAACGATCGCGGCACAGTCTGCACCGCTAAGTTCTTCAATTCACGGCAAATATACCACACGACCAGCGATAAGTGCTTGCCACGCTATAAGTTCATGGCATACCATCGAGGTTTCCGAGGCGCCTGATGACGATGCTCGACCGGATGCGCCGGCACAAGAACTGGCTCAAGTGGAGCCTGATTCTGGTGTGCCTGGCGTTTGTCGTGTTCTACATCCCCGACTTCCTGGCTCCGCCCACGACCGATCTGGCCGCAACCGATGCGGTCGCCGTTGTCGCCGGCGAAGAGATCACGGGCGCCGAGTTCCGGCGGGCGTACGTCGCGCAGATGAACGCGTACCGCGCGGCGGGCGGCGGGATGAGCGACCAGGTTCTTCGCCAGCTGGGAGTTGATCAGCAGGTCCTCCAGCAGATGGTGGACGAACGCGCCGCACTGGCCGAGGCCAACCGTCTCGGAATCGAAGTCCTCGACGAAGAGGTGCGCCAGCGCATCCTCACGCTGCCCGCGCTCCAGCAGAACGGCGTGTTCATCGGCGAGGCCGCCTACATGCAGCTGCTCGCCTCGCAGAATCCACCGGTCTCTCCGCGCGAGTTCGAAGAGAGCATGCGCCGCGCGATCATGGTCGACAAGCTGCGCGCGATGGTCACCGACTGGATCTCCGTATCCGACGCCGACGTCGAACGCGAGTTCCGGCGGTCGAACGAGCGCGTGCGGCTCGCGGTCGCACCGTTCACCGTGGACAGCTTCCGCCCTGATGTCGGCGCCACCGACGAGGAGGTGGCGGCGTACTACACGGCGAACAACGACGAGTTCCGGGTCGGTGAGCGGCGGAAGATCCGCTACGTCTTCGTGGATGCGGAAGCGATTCGAGAGAAGACGGTCGTCTCTGACGCCGACATCGAGCGCGCGTACAACGACAACTTCGAGCAGTACACCGAGCCCGACCAGGTCCGCGCGAGCCACATCCTGCTGCGCACCGAAGGACAGGACGCCGCGGCAGTTCGCGCTCAGGCCGAGGACCTCCTGAAGCAGGCGCGCTCCGGCGTGGACTTCGCCCAGCTCGCGCAGAAATTCTCGCAGGACGAGGCCTCGGCGGCCAACGGCGGCGACCTGAACTTCTTTACGCGCGGCACGATGGTGCCCGCGTTCGACACCGCGGCGTTCGGCCTCGAGGTCGGGCAGATCAGCGACATCGTCGAGACCGATTTCGGCCTGCACATCATCAAGGTCACGGAACGCCGTCCCGGTGCCAGCCGCAGTCTCGACGAGGTCCGCTCGGAGCTCACCGAGCAGCTGACCCTCGAGCGCGCACGGGAGGAGGCCGCCAACCTTGCCGATCGTCTCGGGTCGCAGGCGACGACCGCTGACACGCTCAACTCGGTCGCGGCCAGCAATGGACTCGAAGTCGTCGAATCGGATTTCTTCGAGCGCGACGGCGTGATCGGTGGAATCGGACCGGCACCGGCGCTCACGGCCAGGGCCTTCGAGATCTCCGGGAACGAAGTGACCGGCATCGTGCCCGTCGTCCGCGGCTTCGTCATCGCCTCACTCGCGGAGCGCGAAGATCCGTATCTGCCGGAGCTCGATGCCATTCGCGAAGAAGTTCGTGCCGCCGTCCTGACGAGCAAAGCCAAGGCGATGGCAACCGCGCGGGCCGCGGCACTCGCGCCCCGGCTGAAGGAAGCCGCTGACTTCGTCGCCGCCGCGAAAGCGGGCGGCGTGGAGGCCGAGACGACGGACCTGCTGACCCGCGATGCGCCGGTGCCTCAGCTCGGCGCCGCCCCGAAGCTGATGGCGGCCGCCTTCGGGATGAGCGTCAACGCGGTCAGCGATCCAATCGAGACCGATGCCGGCGTGGCCATCGTGAAGGTGCTCGAGAAGGACGATGTGACACCCGACGAACTGTCATCCGGCCGAGACACTCTGCGCGAGCAGCTCCTCGCCGACCGGCGCAACCGTTTCTTCACGTCCTACATGAACAACGTGAAGGAAAACCTCCAGATCGAGATCAATCGCGAGGCGATGCGCCTGATAGTCGGTTAGTTTGAGGATTACAGGTCCGTTCGTTGAGGACCTCGAAGGTTCGTGACCACCTGACGCGTCAGCGAAAGAGCGCGCCCGGCATCAGCGCGAGTGGCTCGCCCTCGCGGAAGATCGCCAGCGGTCCTCGCAGCGCGCGCAGGACTTCGAGCTCCCCCGCCGACAGCCTGGACGCAAGCCAGCGACTGGCCACTGCATCGGCCACGGGACTCGTGAACTCCTCCGTCAGCAGCTCGTAGAGACTCCGCCGCGCCGGGTAGACGACCAGCTCGACGTCGCTGTCGACTGGAATGTCGGCCAGCGCCTTGGCCTCGATGACGGCGCGATCGAGCCCGCCCAGTGCATCGACCAGTCCGTGATCGAGCGCCTGCCTCCCGGTCCACACGCGGCCTTGGGCAACCTGGTGGATCTCCTCCGGCGTGCGTCCTCTCGACTCGGCGACCTTCTCCACGAACCCGTCATAGAAGGACTGAAGCTGTTCACGAACTGACACGAGCTCCTCTTCGTTGTACGGACGGATCGGCGAGTGCATCTCGGCGAACCGTCCGGCGCTCGTGGACTGGATGTTCGCGCCGAGCTTGTTGTAGAGACCGCCGGTCACGAACTTGCCGCCGAAGATGCCAATCGATCCGGTCAGCGTCGAGGGTTGGGCGACGATGGCGTCGGCCGCCATCGCGATGTAGTAGCCGCCCGAAGCCGCGAGATCGGACATCGATGCAACAATCGGACGCGCGTCCTCGTCGTCTTTCCCGATCATCAGTTCCCGCCAGATCGCGTCAGAGGCAATCGCCGACCCGCCGGGACTGTCGATCCGCAGGACCATTGCCCTGATCGACGAGTCGCGGCGCACCCGCCGGATGTAGTCGATCAGCGTGTCCGATCCGACCGCCGATCCGTTGATGGGATCGAACTGGCTCTCGCCGCTGACGATCGCGCCTGACGCATGAATGACGGCGATTCGCGGACCCTGGTTGAGGCCGAGGGAGCGAAGGCTCACACGGTCGTAGTCGTCGGTGTCGATCGTGGCGCGCTCCCCGGCGTCGGTGACCGCGCGCAAACGGGCGTCGACTTCGTCTGCGTAGGCCAGACCGTCGACGAGCCCCGCATCGAGCGCGCGCTGCGCGAGGAAAGGACCGGTGTCCATGAGCGCTCTTATCTCGCTCTCGTCACGGCTGCGGCTCTCCGCAACACCGCCCACGATCTCGTCGTAGAGACCGCGCGTCAGCTCTTCGCTCACCTGGCGATGCTCGGGCGTGAACTCGTGCTCCACGAACTGGTTCACGGCCGTCTTGTAGTCGCCGACGTGGTGAAGATCGGGATAGACCCCTGCCATGTCCAGCGTGCCCCGGAGGAACAGCTCGTAGCTGGCGACGCCCGTCAGGTCGAGAACCGACGACGGCATCAGGAAAACGCGATCGGCAGCCGACGCGATGTAGTAGTCGCGATCGCTCCCGATCTCGAGGTACGCGTAGACCGGCTTGCCCGAACCTCTGAAGTCGGTGATCGCGTCGCGAATCTCCTGCAGCTTCGCCCAGTACGGCGTGCTGAACCCCTTGGGTTCCAGCAGGACGCCGGCCACGCGTGGATCGGACTTCGCCTTGCGCAGCGCGTCCACGAAGGCGCGCAGCGTCATCGTGCGATCGCCACTCAGATAGCCAACGACGTCCGTCGGCGCGATCTCCGGAAGGTCGCCGTTCAACCGCAGCAGCAGGATTGAGTTGTCCGGGAGGACCGGAGCGCGTCCGACGAGCAGATAGATGACGATGAATGCGGCGATCGAGACGGCGATGGCCGCACCAAGAAACGCCAGAATGACTGCAATACCCCGCCTTGCCATGGATGTGTGCCTGTCCCCTCGAGTTCCGGTGCGGGTCACGAACCGGCGACTTTTCGAGTATAGCGACTTGCGAGAGGGACGCGCGTTCGACCAGCCGCCGGCGGTTCGGCTATACTGCCTTCTTCTGCCGGCATGAAGACGGCCGACATTCTGCGGAAGTGGCGGAACGGCAGACGCGCCAGCCTCAGGAGCTGGTTGGGGCAACCCAGTGGAGGTTCAAATCCTCTCTTCCGCACCATTCTTCCGATGAGCCGCCGCCGCACTGTCGCGCTCTGGGCCGGACTCGTTGCAGCCGTCACCCTCGCAGGCTGCAGCAGCACCGCTCCGAGTCTCAATATCCCCTTCTCCACGACCGATCTCGTGGTCGGCACGGGCGCCGTGGCGGCCAACGGCGACGACCTGCTCGTGCACTACACGCTGTGGCTCTACGATCCGGATGCCGCCGGGAACAAGGGCAGGCTGATTGAGAGCTCCGTCGGCGGAAATCCGTTTCCGTTCCGGCTCGGGAACAGAGAAGTCATCGAGGGCTGGGATCAGGGCATTCCGGGAATGGCCACGGGCGGCACCCGCCGGCTCGTCATTCCGCCCGAGTTGGGATACGGATCGTCGGGGAGCGGTCCCATCCCCGGGAACGCGACCTTGATTTTCGAGGTCGAGCTGCTGTCGGTCTCCTAGTCCGTCGCGGGTTCCAGGAACCGCTGCCTCAGCTTGACCCTGGGTCGAGCTGATCCTCACAATCAATCCCGATCCCATGCGTCGGCCGTTCACGCGCGCACTCGTTGTCGGTCTCGGTGTGCTGACGTTTGCTTCAGCCCAGTCCGCGTGGCCGCACCTGGTCTTCGCTGCGGGTCGAACCGGCGCGGTCCGATTGGACGGCCGGTCCTTCGCGGACGAACAGGGGCCGTTTCTCGCGCTGGGCGCGACCTTGTTCTGGGCGCTCTGGGGCGAGCGGCACGACCCCGATCGACTCGACGGCAATCTCGCGTGGCTGGCGGCACGCGGCGTCGACTACGTGCGCCTCCTCGGCATGATCGGCGGCACGAGCTGGGAGGATCGCGAAATCGATCCGGACGCTGACGATTACTGGACGATCGTTGACCGCCTCATGGATCGGCTCGCCCGCCATGGCCTGCGCGCGCAGGTAACGCTGTTCGCAGAAGCCGACGCGATGATGCCCGATGCCGCCAGGCGCCGGGAATTCGCGCTGGCATGGGCGGATCGCGCCCGCAAGGATCCGGAACGCATCATCCTGCTGGAAGTCGCCAACGAGCACTGGCAGAACGGCCTCGCCGACATCGGCGAGCTTCGCGATCTCGGTCGGCGTATGGGGAACCGCACCGACACGCTCATCGCGCTCTCGGCTCCTCTCGACGATCGAATCTGTGACGTCTACGAGGGCTCGGCGGCCGACATCGTGACCATTCACTACTCGCGCTCGAGCAAAGGCTGGGAGGCGGTCGAGGAACCCTGGGAGTGGCCGGACGAGAACGTGCCTTGTGAACGGACGCTGCCGGTTCGCGTCAACAACGAGCCGATCGGTCCGCAATCGAGCGTCGAGGCCGACGACGATCCCTCCAGGCTCGTGATGAGCTACGTGACGACCTTCATGGCCGGCAACGCGGCGTACGTGCTGCATGCCGGAGCTGGCGTGCGTGGAGGCGGCGCTGCGGATCGGGCGCTCGGACGCGCCGCAGACTTCGATGACACTCCCGGGCTCGATGTGGCTCTCGAGGGCATGTCTCGCGCACGCGAGTATCTGCCGGAGGATCTCGCGAGCTGGACGCGGATCGAGGTCTCGGACAAGGCATTGCCGGTTCGCGGTCTGGATCGCGCCGTCCGCGAAGGAGCCGCTGGCGCCGTGTATGCCGTGACGTCCGGCAACCGCTTCGTGATCGCCATACTGGATGCCCGGCGTCCGATATCGATGACCGTGGAGAAGCTTGCCGCTATCGACGTCTATGAGGCCATCTCCGGCGAACACCGGATCAATCGCACGTTCCCGGCCGGCGAGACCGTTCGTGTCGATGACGCCGAGGCGTTTGTCGTGACAGGCCGTCTTCGCTGACCTGGCGCGGTCCGAGGCAGCGGTCGCCGACCTGCCCTCAGGGGATGATGCGTCCGCTGGTGAGAAACCGGCGGTATTCGCTGAAGGTCTGGACCATTCGCTGCCAGGGCACCTGTGAGCCGCGCACTGTCGTGAGGGTTTCAATGCGCGCCGGCAGCACGAGCGACTCCTCGGGATCCGTGAACGAGA